>DATHYB010000087.1:0-9407 GCA_035459365.1 Candidatus Limnocylindrales bacterium | reverse complement strand
TGAAATACTGCCTGCTGTTGCCGAACTCTGCAATTCACAGACCCAGGTTGTCGCCATGGTAAAACCTCAGTTCGAAGCCGCGGCATCACACCTAAAGCACAAAGGTGTTATCAAGAACGACCGCATGCGCCGCGACATCCTCAAAGACTTTGAACAGTGGGCAATGAAATACTTCGTGATTTTAGATAAAGCTGATTCTGAAGTCAGTGGCTTCCGGGGCAATGTTGAGCGCTTCTACCTCCTGCGTATCCTGTCGCATAAACCATAGGTGTCTGATGTACCTCCTAAGGTGTTTATAAAGCATTACCAGAGTGTTACACTTGGCATAATGTATTACTTTGCGAGCCGGATGCAGGCCGGACGGATGTTAGCGAATCAGCTTCAGGAGCGATATAAAGGGGAAGATAGCGTCGTTGTAGCGCTGTCTGATGGAGGCGTCATGGTCGGTGCGCAGATTGCCATGGAGCTGCAATGTGCGATCACGATGTTGCTGGCCGATGAAATAGAACTACCGCGGGAGCTGGTAGCGATTGCCGGCATTACATCTGATGGATCGTTTACCTTCAATAAGGCCTATTCGCCTGGTGAAATTGAGGAGTTGGTTATGGAATACCATGGCTTGATTGAGCAGGAAAAGCTTGAGAAGTTGCACGAAATGCACCGGCTGATGCGTAGCGGGGCATTAATTAGGCCGGATCTGATCAAAAACAAGAATGTCATTCTCGTGTCTGATGGCATGAGCAGCGGCTTCTCAATCGACCTGGCTATGGAGTACCTCAAACCGATTGCCCTCAAAAAGCTGATCGTCGCGACGCCGCTAGCCAGCGTGCCCGCTGTCGACCGGATGCATATTTTGGCGGATGATATTTATTGTCTGAATGTGCTCGAGAACTTTATTACGACAGACCATTATTTTGATACGCAGGACGTGCCGGATCACGACCTGGTCGTCGATACGATCAGCCAGATTGTCGAGAACTGGAAAGCCTGATTACTGCAGGTGGTCGTGCAATTTGTTGAGGTCTTTGAGCGTGATAATAGACTGCTGAACTGTCAGGAGTTCTTTGCGCTCGAGGGCGGCGAGTTCACGAGTCGTGGTTTCGCGGCTGGCATTGATGGAGCTGGCGATGTCTTGGTGGCGCAGTGGCACATTAATGACCAGTCCGTCAGATGATTTTTTGCCGAAGCGGTGCGACATAGTGAGGAGGAAGGAGATAAGCCGTTCACGCACCGAGCGGTATTCTAGGTTCAAAATTCTTTCAGAATGGATGCGGTACATCTCGAGCGTCATGTCGAGCAGGGGAGCGAGCGACTCGGTGTGGGCCCTGATGTGATCAAGGAAGGTGTTGCGAGGAATCTCCCAGACGACAGTTGGGCCGATGGCCTCATAGATAACCTGGCGTTCTTGGCCGGTGATGGCCCAGATGAGGGGGAAAACTTCGCCCTCACGGCGGATGATCAGCAAGTTTTCTTCGCCGTATTTCGTAATGTCGTAGGCTTTCACCAGTCCGGCCTCAATATAAAACACGCCGGACGGAACTTCACCAGGGCGGATGATGAACTCACCCTTTTTGTAGGTGTAGCGCGTACCTTGGCGGCGGAAGATGTCAAGTAACTCTTCAGTTTGCTGGACTGTAGCGAGCATAGCTCTATTATCGCATAACACCTATCAAAATCTATCATTTGCTGCAATGTGATAAAAATCTCAAAATCGCCGTGACTATCCTAACGGCAGTCCTTCCGGGCAAAGGCTATGATGAGGATACTAAAGAAGGAGGTGCAGTATGGTCACTTTTTCAACCGTAGAAGAACAGTTGAAAGCGATTGGTTGCAACTTCCGGTTCTGGGGCCGTTCCGAACTCAAGGAGCTTGCCCAGGTCCTTCTCCCCGGCGAAACCATTGCCCAATGTGTGAATGGGTCATACGATGCAGGATTTGCCATGCTCTGCGCGACAGATTTTCGGGTGCTCTTGATCGATAAAAAGCCGAAATACCTGACGCTCAAGGACATTCGCTACGATATGATCACTGAGCTCGATTTTAGCAACCGCTTGCTTGATTCGACGATCCGTATCTACACACCCAACAAGGAGCTGCGCTTTACGACGCCAAGCGCAAAACGCCTGCGTAAGCTCTTCAGCTACACCCAGCACAAGGTCATGGAAATCCGCCACCACTTTATGATCCAGCAGTTCCAGCAACTGCACGATGCCCGCAATACGCCTCCGGGACTTATCATGAGCGAAATGATGCAACAGGGCCAACTGCAACCAATGGCTGCCAGCGGACAGTTGCCGACGCATGCTACAGAGGCTAACGGGCCTTCTGACGAACACAATCGACTAGCATCAGCCATGGGGGCTGCCGGTCTCAGGTCGATCGTACATAACGGTCAGGTCGTCAAAGAATATATGACTGTGCCCTTCACGCAGCGCTGGCGCAAACGGCCGTATGGGTTCAGTAACAATGCCTTGCCGAAGCAGGCTCAAAACGAGCAGGCGTCTGCGCAGTAAATTCAGGCTGAAGTGTTCCGAGTGGCTAGGAACCTCGCCAAAGCCGGAGATGCAACAAGAGCTGGTAGGGTGAACAGCGGTTCAAAACCTATACTGAGCCCCAGTAGGGGTAGTGCAGGGTAGAGCAAAATGAGAATAGCCATCCAGATGATTGTTGCTTTTCGGCCTACGGGGTAGCGCTGCAGCACTATTCTCAAAAAAATAGGAGTAAGTATGAGCATTGCTATCTCGAAAATGGCAATCCAAGCCGCTATCAGTAGTGAGACGACTAGCAGTACTCCAACTATCGATTCCCATCCTGAGTTATTGAATTGCTGGGACACCATCTCGGCTGCTCCGGGGAATAGTGCATGACCGCCTGCAGTTGCTATGGCTCCACTAATAAGAGCTGCTGCCAGCCAGGCAATATATGTAAAAAGGTAGCCTCTAGCGCTTATGCTTAACATGCCTTTAGTATAGCAGCGTCAGATTGTTATTTGCTGACGTTGAACTTGAACTCAACCACATCGTCCGGCTGCATGGCGTACGTCTTGCCTTCGGTGCGGACTTTGCCGGCTTGTTTGGCGGCAGACTGGGAACCGGCAGCGATCAGATCGTGGTAGTCGACGATATCCGCCGCAATAAAGCCGCGTTCAAAATCACCATGGATCACACCAGCAGCCTGCGGAGCAGTCGAACCCTGGCGGATGGTCCATGCTTTGACTTCTTTTTCTCCGGCAGTCAGATAACTCTGCAAGCCAAGCGTGTCATAAGCCGCGTGGATCAGCTGCAGCAGGCCGGATTCAGATTGGCCATAACTCTCGAGCAGTTCGCGGGCGTCTTCAGCGTCCAGGCCTTGCAGCTCGCTCTCTAGCTTAGCGCAAACGAATAGAGACGAGGCGGGAGCAACAAGTTCCTTGAGTTCTGCTTTGCGGGCATCGTTACTGAGGTCGTCTTCGTCTACATTCATCAGATAAATAATCGGTTTTGCAGTGATCAACTGCAGGTCGGCAATGTGTTCGCGCTCAATGTCGTCAGCGCTCCAGAGCGGCTGGCCGTCGTTGAGCAGGGCATGAACCTTCTGGTATGTTTCGACAATCGGCTTGAGCTTCGGATTTGCCCGAGCTTCTTTGTCTATGCGCGGCAGCCGCTTTTCAATCGTTTGCAGATCCGCCAGCACCAGTTCGGTGTTGATAACGTCAATGTCTTTCTTCGGATCGTGCTGATCATCAACGTGGATAACATTGTCATCCTTGAAGGCGCGCACTACCTGGACGATCGCGTTACAGGTCCGGATATGGCTCAAAAACTGGTTGCCGAGGCCTTCGCCCTTGCTAGCGCCCGCGACTAAACCGGCAATATCCACGAAGGTCACAGTAGCAGGGACGATTTTATCTGTTTTATATAACTCGCCAAGCTTCTGCAGCCGCTCATCAGGGACGGGTACGATGCCGGTATTTGGCTCTATAGTAGTAAAAGGATAGTTGGCGGCTAGAATGTTACTGCCGGTTAGGGCATTGAACAGGGTAGATTTGCCAACGTTGGGAAGGCCGACTATGCCGCAGGAAACGTTACTCATTGGTGTTGATTATATCAGAGGTCAAATTATAATAATTCAGATTGTTGCTCTTAATTTTTTGGGTATATCCCAAATTTAGCAGTAATATCAAGTACTTCAAGACCACAGCGCCGTACTTTATCTATAAATAGATCATATTCACTGGGTGTTTCTCCGCGGTCTGTTATTGCACGATGCGTCGTATCTAATCTCGGATCGCGAAATGCTCCAATCACTTCCGAACCTCTACTGAGTATTGCTTCATTCCATGTCAGTGAACCCGCATTAGTAAAATCCTCGTACCAGTCCCCAAGTAATTCATCCGGTGTAGTGGGGTGAGTAAAATCAAAAACATGACTATTATAAGTACCGTCAGCCTGAAGTACTTTGCCAGTGTCATTGTCGAAACACTCTTTTATCTTTCCGTCTAATACGAGTCCATATGGATGGTGGTAAACAACGGCAGGGTCAGGTTTAGAAACGGTAGCCATAACCTCACGCCTAGAAAGAAGTAATGACTCTGTCACTCCCTCTGGACTTTCGGGTACTGCTTCGAGAAGCATGTCAATTTTACTCCATGGCACAGGCCGTTCTTCGCTATACGGTGGCATCCTGTTTTCGGCTGATGTAACTATTAGAGCATCCAGGCCTGGATCAGTAGCGCCCACCAAGGTATGGAGTAAGTAGTATGGCCGTTCGGGCAAATTAGGCATTAGTATATTATAACATGAATTTTGTATATAACGATGCCTTACTAGCTGATAATTAATGCGGATATAAAACTGGAAGTATAACCACGCGTGCGTTTGTCATCAGGTTCAGGAAGAGATAATGTTATTTCAAAAGGTTGGTTTACTGCGTAACCATGCCACAGGAAACATTGCTCATAGGTGCATATTATATCAGAGATGTGCCGTGATAATACTGAATTCCAAAATCAGTATGATAATATGTCGAATATATGGGAAAAAAATTTTATACGGCTTTTGGAACCACGTTGGCTATCATTGCGACGCCAGCCGTACTTCAGTTGGGCAATGAAGTGAAAGCTTTGAGTACTGAACCGTCGGCCCAAGAGGCATACATAGGTGATGCGCTAAGCGAAGCGTACGGCAAAGAAGTAGTAGTCGACTGCTACGGTGGGCTAGCTGGAAAAATCATTTCGTTAGTCGCGCAGGGATACACGGTGACTAATTATGGATATGAGTCGAAAGTTGCACATCTTCCGAGCGACGCTTGTAGCGATGTCGTCGAATTTAGCGTTGGAGCTTCTGAAAAAGAGCACTACTTTGGTGTCTATTTGGCTGCACATGAAGGTGGGCATGCAGCTAAGGGTATCCGTGATGAAAAGCAAGTGACTTGTATAGGCCTGCGGCATTATATGACTGCAGCAAAAGCTCTAGGACGTAATGCGGCGATGCAAGCCGAACCGGTTATTGAAATTGCTAAAGATGTACAGGCATATCTACCTGAATATTACGATGTTCAGTGTTTTCAACAACTAGTAGATGAAATTTTACAGTACAACGCACCCACGTAGCGCGCGGATAGCAAGGGACATAAAGTGCAATACGAATAAGCGTCTAATGCTATCTGAATAGATTGTTAATAAAACCTATTGAGTAACCGCGCGTCCGCAAAACATCTGGCTCGGGCAAGAGAAATATGATCTCAAAAGGTTGGTTTGTTTCGTGTGCATGCCGCAGGTAATAGGGCTCATAAGAACTATTTCAACAGAGGTGGTAATTGTAGCTTACTTTGCTGCACGTACGCCTATTACTCTATTGCTTATATTCGGATATAATGCTATAATAAATTCATATGGCGAGTAATCGGACGGAATTCAATGCAGCTCTTGCTGTCTGGGACGACAGAAGGGCGAATAATGAATTCAGTGTACCTCATGATAGCGGATCACTGGCTATCCTGTGTCCGTATATAGACAAACCTGACCGCGAAGAATTTGATCGATGGCCTGCATTTGAGGCCGAAGCCTTAATGGTCGCGGACAACTATCACCATCAGGGTAAGTTAGTAGAAGTAGCTTTGCATGCCGCACTAACTGATTTCAAATCTATTTTTTCCGATCCATCTGTTTCGGATGTTGTAATTATCGGACATGGATGTCTGTCTTCAGTCGAAGTTACAAATCCTGATGGACATGACCTAATGGACTGGCTAGATGTATCACGAGCTGCAGATCATCTGAAAACTGGTGTCGTAGTACAGAGGATGTGTGGAGGCTTGCCTAGGAAGCTGAATGTACCGCTTGGCCTGTTCGCTGTAAATGATCACAGGCATGTCCAAGCAGCCGTTGGGATCAAAGGGGATATTGGAGCCCTTGATACCGAGAATCAAATAATTCATGCAGTAACAGCAATGCCTCGGATGGGGTATGAAGACATCAAAGAAGCTTTTCCGCAAAGGCACCTGCCACTGTTAAGCCGTACAAGAGTGGTGTTAGGTGCTGCTAAAGCTGCACTTATAGGTCAAACAACAACGATGGATGCCGATTCGTAACCCGCATCTAGACAGTATGGCTATAAACTTCTCAGTAATATGTAACTAGTCTTCTTTGATTTTACGTGCAACGTCAAAAGAGTAGCTTCTATTGACTAGGTCGTAGTCTGGCATGGGAGAGGTGATGCTGAATGGTATTGTTGCGTCCTGTGCATACCGCAGGAGACGCAGATCATCCAGCTACTATAACAGAGGCACTGATTGGTAAGGTCAATTTAATTCCCGTCTATAACAATATCAGTTCGTATGTTTCTAGAGGATTTATACCGCTTTTGCTAAAATATACACAGGTATAGGCGTAACGGAATCGAGTAGTAAAGAAACATATTATGCAGAATCGGTTTACCGGCGCCACTCGCATCATTATGATGAAAACAATCACCACCTTGGCACTGGTAATTATTGTTGCTGGTGCAAGGACGACAGGCGCATTGCAGCAGTCCGCTCCTAGTAGCCCCTCCGGTACTATCAGTGGTACGGAGGATCGTGAAAAGGATGTAGCAAAGACTAACCGCGGCAAACTGGGAAGTGCAACAAGAGGCACATCTGGTACGAGTGACTCGGATGAAGGCCTGTCAAATCCTGCGCCCTCTGGCGGGCAATCTGGTGTGGCCACGGGTTCTACTGGCGCATCTCCTGCCAGTCTAGGCCGAACAGCAGCCTCGCAGTCTCCAAGCCCGCCGAATTCTCCTCCGCCGACACCGGCATCGACACCCACACCGGCACCAACTCCCGAACCAGCACCAGATCCTGCGCCGCAGCCGGTTGCTTCCCGCTTCAGGGATGGAACTTATAGTGACGTCGGGACGTACACTATTCCGACTGGCAGTACGGAGTCGCTCGGTGTGACGCTGGTTTTGTCGTCGGATGTTATCGTTGATAGCTCAGTTACGAATATGGCAAAAGATCCGCGCTCTGTAAGCTACCAGGACGATTTTATTGCGGCCTACAAATCATTTGTTATAGGCAAGAAGATTGACGAGGTTGACCTTACGAAAGTTTCCGGTTCATCGCTGACGACCATAGGGTTCAACACTGCGACCGACAAAATTGAAGCAAGCGCAAAGAATTAATTGATGGTAGATCATATATCCCGAATCAGTTTCGATGCCATCGGCACGCAGTGGGAAATAGATATTACTGAGCCTGTCAGCGCCAAGCAAGTATCGACGGTCGAGAAATCTATACGCAGACGGATCAAGGATTACGACAATACCTATTCGCGATTCCGGGATGACTCGCTCGTAACGCGGATAGCCGAAGCCGCCGGCACCTATACGTTTCCGGCTGATGCAGCCCAGTTATTCGCACTGTATCGCCAACTGTATGTCGCAACAGATGGTGCGGTTACGCCCTTAGTCGGCAACCTTATCTCCGATGCCGGGTATGATGCGCACTATTCACTGCGGCCAGCGGGGCATTTGCGTAGTCCGATGCGCTGGGATGATGTCATGGCCTATGAACACCCGACGCTCATAACCCGTTCGCCAGTATTGCTCGACTTTGGAGCCGCCGGCAAAGGCTACCTGGTGGATATCGTTGGGGATCTGCTACGCGAGCATGGCATATCGTCGTATCTGGTAGACGCCGGCGGTGATATGCTGCATAGCGGAAGTCTGCCGGCTCGGATCGGTTTCGAAAACCCGAATGAGCCTACGGAGGTTCTGGGTGCGGCTGATGTGCAGAACCAGAGTATCTGCGGCTCGGCTGGTAATCGCCGATCTTGGGCCGGGATCCATCACATCATGAACCCGCTGACTACCGAGTCAGTTCAAGATATCCTGGCTACATGGGCAGTTGCGCCAACGGCGCTCGTGGCGGACGGTATCGCAACAGCGCTGTTCTTTACGCCGGCGGCAAAGCTCAAGGCAGTGTTTGACTTTGAATACCTCCTCATCCGGTCTGATTTGTCCTGCGAGTACTCCCCGGGGCTGCAGGCGGAAATATTTACGGAAGCGCCGGCATGAATCCTATCGATCGATTCCTGAATGGTATCACCATGTATCGTCTGGTACTGTACTGTCTGCTCGGTATTACTGGGGTTGCCTTTGCCCTGGCCGGGGCAGGGATTCTGGGGTATCCTATCGCTAGTCTCGCCGGCTCGCTAGCCGTACTGGTAGTTACAGGATATATCGCACATATCCTGCTGCGCAGGGCTTTTGGTTCGGCGACCAGTATAGAATCATGGATTATCACCATACTCATCCTATTCCTCATATTGAAGCCTGCTGGGACAATGGCTGAATATTCAGTATTGGTAGTCGGAGCAGTTCTGGCTATCGCCTCAAAATATATCTTTGCACTACAAAATCGCCACATATTTAACCCTGCTGCAATTGCTCTTGTCGTACTGGGGCTACTTGGCAGCGGCGAAGTATTTTGGTGGGTGGGGAGCAAGGCGTTGCTGCCGGTAGTACTTATCGCCGGTTTGTTAATCGTGCGTAAAACTAAGCGTTTCCATATGGTCCTGACATTCGTTGTCGTAGCCCTTGTCGTCAGTGCCATCGTCCGCGGCGACTCACTAACTGCCAGTACGCTAATACGAGACGTCATCCTGTCTGGCCCGCTCGTCTTTTTTGCGGCAGTCATGCTGACCGAACCTTCGACGATTCCGGCCACCGGAAAAGACCGCCTTATCTTTGCAGCCCTGGTAGGTGCCATATATGGCGTCTACTTCGATATAGGACCGCTGTATTCCAGTCCGGAACTGGCACTAATCGTAGGCAACCTGTTTGCATATGCAGTCAACTCAAAGCAGCGGTTGCGGCTGACTCTAAAGGCAGTCACCAAGCTATCACCCGCAGTCTATGAGTTCGCCTTTACACCTGACAGGCCGC
>DATHYB010000086.1:0-6236 GCA_035459365.1 Candidatus Limnocylindrales bacterium | reverse complement strand
GTAGAACAGGCGGATTTTGCCAGCTCCTGTCTGCTCGCGGTCAAAAAGCATAATGCTGTGCAGTCCCGGGACATGGGCATGCAAGAGTGAGCGTTCAGTAGTGCCTTCAACCAGTGCAGTCTCGAGCAACAAGCGGCCTATGTCGTCCGGATCATTGGATAAACGAGTATCGAATGGATCGCGTGCGAGCTCCTGGGCAAGTTGGGTGACTGAGATTCTTTCAACAGAGGCTATGGTTTCAACGGACATCCATATACTATATAACAAGATTGATAATACGGCTAGTAACATGTACAAGTATGAAATGTATTTCACAGAAAATAGGCTTGCCAAAGAATCAACTATCGTGTTACATGTGTGTACAAACCACACTAACTAGAGGTCGAATAATGGCATATGACCCTTATCCCCAGCAACCAAAATCTACCTTACCTGAATGGATGCACGATGGAGAAGCGGCGCTCGAGCGCCGTATGGACCCGTGCATCCCTGAAGCGTTTGATTTGGGTATCATCGGAGTAACGTATGACAATCTAATGCAAAATTCCGTGATTATGTTGCGGATACAGGTGAACCACTCCTCTGCAAAGTGGGAAGAATTGCTGTAGAGGTTGACCTTGAAACCGAACCTCAAGAACCTTCTCAATATATTGCTTATGATAAGCAAGCCACCAAAATTGGTGAAGCTTTGCTCGGGCGAGTCATCGAGCAGGACGAATCATTGCAGAATCCATATTCAGCTCATCTCGCAGCCTCTAAAGCCGTTGAAACCTTTCCTGACGAAGCGCTCCACAGCAATTTGCCGCCGATCCGCAGTATGGGACCTGAGCAGATGTTCAAAAATGCTTATCAAGCATTCAAGGCCCGTAAACAGCAGGCTGAATAACAACGAGTAATCAAAGAGGAATGTCATGAGTCAAGGACATGAGCAGGCACCAAGGCCACCTGAAGAACAAGAGTATAAGGTCGATACCTTTATCGGAAGAATCGACTTACATCATCGAGCCCTTACGGGCGAGCACGTATATCATTCGGGCCTTCTTCGGGATCATACGTACGTTGAAGTCTGCCCCGAACTCGAACCATCTATAGCAAAGCAAGTGGCTGATGAACTGAGCGAATACATCGGTGGCGCAGATGTCATTCCTATGGGCAAGTTAGAGGCTGGTGCTTTCGGCACAATTTTTGCAGTCCAGCCTGATATAGCCGCCATACCAGAAGCTGCGCCAATACTTGGCATAGAAGTAGCTGAAAAAATCTTGCCTGAACTTGGTGTCATCGCTTTGCGGGCCGGACATGTTTCTGACCTTGGTCTTGAACTAGAAGAGGCGTACCAGTCCGTACGCAGTAACCCAGACTGGATGCCGTATCAAATCCGTAATGCCCAAAATGAGGTACGCAAAAAGTACGGCCAGCGAGAGCTTGGCTTATACGAATGGTAGAGGCGGTCAAGCCGTCTCTAAAGGAACTCAATCAATCCATGATGTCTTCAGAAAAGCATATTGCTGTTGTTGTTGATAATTTCGATCCTGACAACTTGGCCTGTGCCTATGCAGCGACTAATCCACGACTTGGTTTAAACACGGCTGCTGTTATTGTTACGGGTAGGTTCGCGCATCCGGACCGCTCCGCTCCTATTACGGAATATGATCCGGATTTTCCGCCCAAGAGCGGCAATCTTCGGCGAGGCGTATGGCGGGCTTTCTAGAGCGGGCCGGGCGTGATGTGCCGGTTTTTGAGGGTAGTATTCCTCCTGCCACGGTTGTCCCGCATAACAGACATCTGCAGGACCACGTTCTTGATCTGTATCAGGACAATAGGGCTGAGCGGCCGCTAGCAGGGAATATTGATGATGCCTTAGAATATCTGGATAGCCTGGACGGACATATACATGTTATAGCTGGAGGTCCTCTGACTGATGTGCGCAAGCTGATGGAACGGCCAGGCCTCAATAATAAATTGGGAATGTTAGCTACTCAGCTCGGTCTCTGGGGGTGGGGTGGCGATAAGGCAGCGCGGGTCAATGCGGGTGGAAGACGCCAATTCAACTACGCCTGCGATTCAGAATCGGCAAACCGCGTGCTTAAACAGTGGCCCGATGAGCAATTCGTCGTGTCGAGTGACATCACCAAGCATCCTGAAGTAACGTTGCCCAGCCTTGAAGCACTCGAAGAACTGGAGCTACATGCGGAGCTAACCGAGGTGTACCGACGTGTCCATCCCACGATGATGGCACCTCATGGAGGCGAGGTACATATTCACGACCTTCATCCGGTCGTTCTAATGTCACATATGCTTGAGGACAATGCCCACTCATCTGAAGGACACTCAACAGACTATGCTTGGTGGGTAGGAGATTATGCCGTAGCGCGCTGTGATCAAGATTCGCTACGACCCTCAGCTAGCGATGAAAGGTCTGGCGAGCTTGATTTTGTATCTCCCCATACACCCGCGGATTCAACCTCTCGGCTGCATGTCGTCTCGAGTGTCGTAGGAACTTTGAATTGTTCTCAGGAGAGTATGGACGAAAAGCAGTCAAGGCCGGGGAGACTAAGGGGTGACTACAAGATGACGCTACGTGAGACATTAAGCTGAGGCAGTTTATATCATTTTGAGAATAATCACTTTGGGTGCGAACGCTGAGAAGTGCAGGATGCACTGGCGGTATTGATGATCAAAAATTGGCTGTGCCTTGTATAAGCGCCATGCTTTTGTCAGAATTGGGGTAGTACAAGCTGCGGTATCGGCGGCGAAGGGGGACATTGCTATGCACGGATCAGGGAATGGCAAAAGCGAATAAAGCGCAAACGGTCAGCCGGGAAGCGTCGATGCTAGGGGAAACCGCTACGGCATCCCCGTCCGCTCGGCATAGCTCTGAAGCACTGGTTCTAGGTACGCCGCCGCATTTTGACCCGGAAGCTGCGGCAACTGAGCTTCAAAACCTCTATGCAGTCCTGATGCAGGCTCCGGCAATGATTGCGGTCGCCCGAGGGCGCGACCTCGTCTATGAATTTGCCAACCCTCTGTTCCTAAAAGTAGTGGGTAAAACGGAAAGCATCATTGGCAAACCGCTCCTGGAAGTGATGCCGGAGCTGGAAGGCCAGCCGATCCTCGATATTCTGTATAAGGCGTACGACACAGGAGAGCCGTATATTGGTACAGAAGTATTGGTCAAACTCGACCATGACAACGACGGCAACCCGCAGGACTTGTATTTTAACTTTGTGTACCAGCCGCTCAAGAATGCCCTGGGAGAGGTCGAAGGTATCTTGACGCATGCAGTGGAAGTGACCGAACAGGTCCGCGCAAAGCATGCTGCCGAAGAAAAAGAAGCTCGCTACCGAACGCTCTTTAACTCGATTGATGAAGGCTTTTGTATTATTGACGTTTTATTCGACGCAAAAGGAAAACCGTATGACTACCGGTTCCTTGAAATCAACCAAATCTTTGAGGAGCAAACGGGCATGAGGGCCGTCGAAGGCAAGACGGTACTTGAACTCGCCCCAAACCTAGAAAAGTTTTGGATCGAAACCTACGGGAAAGTGGCGATGACCAGGAAACCTGTCCGCTTCACAAACGGTTCGGAAGCACTCGGAAGGTGGTTTGATGTCTATGCTACGCCTGTGGGAGGTCAGGACACGCATCAGGTTGCCGTACTCTTCAAAGATATAACGCAGCGTAAGCAAGCTGAAGATGCGCTCAAAGTGCAGCTTGAGATTACCAATGCCATAACTGATAACACGACTGTCGCGCTCTTTCTTATAGATGAGGAGGGGGTAGTAACATTCATGAATCCTGCCGCAGTGCAGCTTACCGGATATCTGTCCGAGGAGGCGGTCGGACGGTCTATCCATGGTCTGATTCATTATGCCCGTGCTGACGGAACTGCCTATCCGGAAGATGAGTGCCAGGTATTGCAGGCTTTCAAAGCGCACATGTCGCATTGGACTTCCGAGGATATGTACTTCCGGAAGGATGGCAGTCAGTTCCAGGCAGTGGTGACGGCAACGCCGCTCCATGAGAACCTGAAGCCTCGGGGAACCGTCGTTGAGCTGCGAGACGTAACTGAGGAACGCCTCGTCGCCAAAGAGGTAGCGGACAGGGAAGCCCAGTTGCGGTTTATGGCTGAATCAATGCCGCAAAAAGTGTTTACTGCGACACCGGACGGTGATGTCGACTACTTTAATCCTCAGTGGATGGAGTATACGGGGTTGTCATTTGAACAGATCCGGGAATGGGGCTGGCTGCAGTTCATACATCCCGATGATGTTGAGGAGAATGTCCGGGCCTGGAAATATTCGATTGCTACCGGCGAACCTTTCGAGTTGGAGCACCGTTTCCGCCGCTATGATGGTACATATCATTGGCATATCAGCCGGGCACATGCAATGCGTGACCAGCAGGGAAAGATTATTAAATGGATTGGTTCGAATACAGACGTAGAAGCAGTCAAAAAAACGTTATCGCGCAAAAAACAACTTGAAGATATAACTGAAAGCTTGAAAGAGCAGCGCAAGCAGCTGATTGCGCTGAACCGGGCAAAGGATGAGTTTATTTCACTTGCTTCACACCAGCTGCGCACACCAGCTACCGGCGTGAAACAGTACTTGGGTATGGTGCTCGACGGCTTTGCGGGAGATGTAACTGACACGCAGCGGCACATGCTTGATCAGGCCTATCTAAGTAATGAACGGGAGATTACGATCATCAATGACCTTTTGAAGGTGGCTCAGGTTGATGCCGGCAGGGTACGGCTGGTCAAGAAACCGGCTGATATGCGGCAGCTTATTGAACGCGTACTGGCCGACCAGCGGTCGAAGTTCGATGAACGCAAACAAGACGTTGTCTTCCAATGCAAACACCCTGCTGTTGTAGTGGGGATGGACGAGGACCGGATGCATATGGTCCTCGAAAATATTATTGATAATGCAAGCAAATACACTCCGAGCGGCAAACGGATTTGCGTGAGCCTGGATATTTCACGCTATGAAGTAACACTCTCAGTCGAGGACGAGGGCGTTGGTATCGATGAGCACGAAATGGACAAGTTATTCAGGAAGTTCTCGCGGCTGGACAATCCACTGTCAGTTACGGTCGGTGGCACGGGTTTGGGTCTCTACTGGGCCAAGAAAATCGTTGATCTCCATGACGGTACTATAGAGGTCGAATCCGAAGTTGGCACTGGTACGACCTTTCGCATTACAATCCCCGTCGACTGAGCAGCCGCCGTGCCAGGGTGGGCTAAAATGCTCGTCGGTACCCGCTCAACACCCAAAACGTACTGCCGCTCGCCGCCGAAGAACCGAAGGTGATGGTTGCACTGTTGCTGAGCTGGACGGTCTGCCCGATGAGGGCGCCGATACCACCACTGTTGTTGATGTTCACTCGTGTCCAGCGTGCATAGAAGGTACTTTCAGGCGCTGAAGCGGTGTTTGAGACGGTAATTGTTTCATCATTTCTCGAGTTATACAGGTCGGTGCCGGTTACTGAGGCGCAGTCCGGCGAGCAGGCGGCTCGGCTCCAGTAGGTTAGCATGCGCATGCCAGTACTTGAGGTGTTGCTGACGAGGGCAGAGCTGTTGCTAAGCTTGATGCTTATGCCGTCTACCATGACGTCCGGCATCGTCGTAGCGAGGGTGTTGCTGACGATCAGTTTTGCTGAATTTGATAGGTCAAGTTTACCGGTAATCCACACATTGCCGTTGACGGTTACTTTGCAATCCTTTGCGATGAGCACATCGCCGGTGATCTTGACATTGGCCGGCCAAGAAAGGGTTCCGCCGACGGTGTTGCAGCTTGCATCGGCACCGGTTATGGTCTGGGTTACGGCGGTGATTTGGGCGCCTCTATCATGAACGGGAAGGGCTTGGGGCGTGATGCCCGAGCTGGCACTGAGCCCAGGGTCGCTCATTCCGGTTCCGTCGGTCTGATTGTTTGCTTTGACGGTTCCAAAGATATGCGAGGTGTTCTGTATGGAAATAGGCTGGCCGTTCTCGCCGCTATTACAGAGCCGGGGGTAGTTGGCGTCAGCCGGAACCGGGCAATTCTGGTGGGCGACATCCACCCGTAGTGGATTTGTCGACAGGCCGATCTGGGTAGTGTTTTGCATTTGAATTTCTCCATTGACCAGGACGTCGCCGCCGACAATTTTGGCGCTGTTGCTCATAAACAAGCCGCCGACGCCCGTAACCACGCTGAAGCCGGATGATGTGACGGGCCGCAGGTCGGCGTTGACGA
>DATHYB010000085.1:0-9969 GCA_035459365.1 Candidatus Limnocylindrales bacterium | reverse complement strand
AATAATATCGTTATTCTTCAACGTTTCAACTATATGTTCAGCCACTGTATCAAAATTCATTTTCGAATCGAGACTATAGTCTGCCTTGAAATCAGGGACTTTGAGAGGCCCGGTTTGATTGATCTCATATATCTGGTCATCTGGATAACAAGACCTATCTACCCGACGTGTTTTATAAGGTATAGTGACAAAAAATATTCCCTTTTCACTAATACACACTTTATCATCCGCTATCCCTTCAATTGGATCTCGCGTTGTTTGAGGGAGCATGCTATCTGGGTCGAAACTCGAGGTTCCAGGATCCATTTGCACAGGCTTACCATAACCAATAAGAGTAGGATGGGTTATTTTGGAAATCTCCCATCCTTTATCTGTAATTATCTCCACGGATTTAGGTTCTGAAGCCCTTGTTAGCCAGCCTGAAAATAATCCACCCCCTCTACTGTTGCTACTTTGTTCAGAGGCGCGATGGTTACTTCTATGAACTACTTCAATATCAGGTTTTATTTGTGCAGCAGAGAGTAATCCGGCAGCCTCTATAGCCATATGCGTTATCTTCTGTTTGGCATTCTCCAATTCAGTATGTCGAACCTGCTCCTCTTGTTCGGCTAATCTTTTTGCCTCTTGTCGTTTTTCTTCGGCTAGCCGAGCCGCCTGTTCTTGGCTTATTCGAATTACCGCTTCTTCCCGTAGTCGTTCATCTACTTTAGATACTATTCCAGAATATTGTTGACGAAAATCTTCAGCTCGAGCCATTTCAGGTACCTCACGTATGAGCACGGATTATAGCATTGAGGGCTGGAAATATTCAAATCAACTATTGGCCAGCTTCGTTCGCAGGGCTTTCTGCTGATTCTGCATGGCAGTCACAGTCAGCCTGGTACGTTCGCGCGAGTAGGCACAAAACTCACATTCGCCGCCCATAATACTGTCACCAATTGGCGGCATGTCGTCGTTGTCCATACAAGCTTTCATCTGTCCCAGGGTGGTTTCGATCCAATCATCTTTTCCAGTGTATGGAATGAGTTTGGTGCGGAATTCGACTTTGTCGTAGAAACCGTCGAGATCCATGCGGCCGTTGGTGTATACAAAATATCCGGTACTGCTGACTGGCAGACCGTTCTGTCGCAGCAGCCACTGGTAGATTTCCATTTGCCGCTTGTAGCTGATCTGCCAACCTGCGTCGATGGAGACGTCGCGGTCTTTGGCTGTTGCTTTGTAGTCAACAACAATTATCTCTCCCTCCGGTGATACCCAGAGGTCGTCGACTGCTCCGAAGACAAGCAGGTTGGTTGGTTTGTGATCGTATTGGATTCCGACGAACGTCTCGCGCCAATCATCGAGTTTCTCATGCGTGAACGGCACAGCTTTGATGCTGTACTCGGTCATAATTGGGTGCGGCTCACCCTTGAGCCGATAGCCGTCGAATTCTTTTTTGAACAGCTCATCAATCGCCAGGTTGATGCTAAAACGCGGGCCTTCTGGCCGGGTTATTTTGAGCCGGACATCGAGCCAAAAGCAGCGCGGGCATTGTTTGAACAGCTCTATTTTGCTGCGACTAACCTTAAACGGCGCCTTTTGCCCCGGTTTGTACGGTTGACTGCGTTCCCTCCAGTAGTTCATTACTTTTAGTATACCAAGGTATAGAGACAGACATGAGCATTATTGACTTAAAGTACGTTATGTTATATGGTACCGTCAATGGAATATGCAGCTTTTCCGCCGGATCCGTTTGAAGCACCAGACGCGAAAAAACGTATTGATCAATTGGACTATCTAAACGGTCTCCACCGGTCACAACAATAAATTCTGAATGATTCTGGTCTCGGCCAAAAAGCCTTTGAAGCGCTTGAGGATCCGGATGTGACTGAGGACAGTACGAGATTTAAGCGATGCCTTGGCACTGCCGTATACAGGCGGCGGTACGAGACGTACGCCGACCCAACCACGACGCAACCGGTACCCAAACCGGACCGTATTGGGACTAAAATACGACCTCCTACTCGATACGGAGGCTGGCGTGGTGCGTACACAACAGTTCAGCCCGATCGCTGAAGTCGTAGAAGGCCAAACATTGCCATTTCCTACGGAAACCGCTGTGTATGACGACCAAGACGCGCTTCTTATAGCCACTCTAGCGGGCGCTCTTGAAAGAGAAAAACAGATCGGTAACTTGCCCGATTTGAGCGAAGACTTGACAGAAATCCGGCTTGATTGATCCCTGCCGAGCCGAGAGTTTACGCAGCAAGGACTAGGGCCTTTTCGTAAGTACTGCTAACGTCTCAATATGCGGCGTCCGTGGGAAAAAGTTGTATGTTTCGAAGAACGTGATGTCATACGACGACTGCAAGCGGCCAAGATCTCTGGCATGAGTTGCAGGATTGCAGCTGAGGTAGACGACTTTCGGCGGCAGGACGTCGAGGACGCGGGCGGTGACTTTGTCATGCAATCCAGCTCGCGGCGGGTCAAAGATGACGGGCTTATCACCACTGATATACTCCAGCGCACGCTCAGATGAAGTTTCTATGACTTGGGCAACGGCGCTTTCGGTGCTTTGGTGAGCATTATGCGCGGCCATGCGGGCAGTCGCCGGGTCGAGCTCGATGAGGTCAACTTTATTAGCAGCGATACTCAGGCCAATGCTGCCGACACCGGCGTACATATCGACCACTTCTGGTTCATCCACATGCTGCTTGATCGCCTGCAGCGCCTGCTCAAAGATGGGGATGTTCACCTGAAAGAATGAGTCGACGTCATAGACGAAAGACTTGTCGAGCAAATTGTCCTGAAGAATGCAGTCACCTGCTTCATACAGCAGCTTAGTCGGTACCGAGGCCGGGCTCTTGGGATTTGAAAAATAGACACGCAGGCCTTTGAGCTCTTTTGGTAGTTCAAGACGCGTGAATTGCTCGCGCTTCACAAATAATGAAGCAGCCGCTTCACCCGCTTGGTTGCAGCGGATGATAATCGTTTTGAGGTCCCCCGCCCTTGTGCCAAGCTTGTTCAGCTGAGCACAAATAGCACCTGCTGCCGTATCTATTGCAGGCAGGGCAAGCTTGCTTCCCTGCACGATCTGCTTGCCGTGGCTACCGCGCTGGTGCAGCGCGAGGTGTAGTCCATCATCATCACCCCAAAAACTGTATTCCATTTTGTTTCGGTAGTGCCAGGTCTGCTCAGGATACTTGATCTCGAAATCAGGCAGTGCCACATGTTCACGTTGAAAAAGCTCCGCGACGATATCACGTTTTGCCCGGTTCTCAGCTTCGTAAGACATGATTTGCCAGGGAGATGTCGAGAGGTAGTTGGTCTCCTCCGGTTCTAGGCGCTCCGGTGATGCCTCTAAAATCTCTTCGGCAATGGCCTCAACGTATGACTTTTTCTGCTTGATGATCCGGATGCCGACCGTTTCGCCTGGCAATGCGTTCCATACAAAAACCTTACGGCCATCTGATAGCGTCCCGAGACCTTGGCCACCATGAACTAATTTCTCAATTGTTACTTCTTCGCGCATCGGTACTAGTGTAGCAGACCAGACATTCCAATTCGTTACCGACGCATCTCTCATAGTTCTTCGAGAATTGTCACAATATCCTGAGGCTTGTACGCTACCGCAGCCGGCTGCAAACTCTCGAGAAATGCCGTTTCGGCGAAGCCCCAGCTGACAGCAATACAGCGCAGATTGATGGCTTTGGTGGCGACTATGTCCCGCGTTTCATCCCCCACATAGATACTTTCTTTGGTGCGGAGACTATTACTCTTTAGTAGCTTGCTGATTGCCCTCGATTTGCCAAGCAGCCCCGCATTACCACGCACCTCGACAAAATATTTATACAGATGATGCTGTTTGAGAAACTTTTTGACGTTGCGGCCGCTGTTACTCGAGACAATAAACAGCTCATGGCCTTCTGCGTGAAGCTCCTCGATGACCTTGCCCATACCTTCGAAAAGCGTGACCTCGCGCATGCGTTTACCCATTAGGTAACGGCCCCGGATCAGGAGGTACGGGATTCGCCAGGCCGGTACCTTGAGGCGGTGTGCTACAACCGCCAGCGGAAAACCGCGCAGCTCAGCCATTTCTTGGTCGGTCAGGCGTTCTTCGCGTTTGGTAATGTTATGGAAAATGTCGACAATGAGTCCAAAGCTGTCGCCAATCGTTCCATCAAAATCAAAGATTACTGCTGCCATTTGTTACAGTTCAGTATACAGCAAAAGCTGCTTATGCAGGGATAGGTTTGTAGGGTATATGGCACATTCCCCGCCCCGTACGTTCGGCAAACTTTTGGTGATAGTCCTCGGCGTAATAAAATGGCCCTGCCCGCTCGATGAGTGTGACGATTGGCTGGTCGTACTGGGACTGCAACTCGTCTCGGACACGCTCAGCAATTCCTTTTTGCTCGTCAGTCACATAAAAGATTGCCGAACGGTATTGGTCACCCACATCCGGTCCCTGACGATTGAGCTGCGTCGGGTCGTGCAAACGGAAAAAGTGCCGGCACAAAGTTTCAAAATTAATCACACTACTGTCAAACTGGACATGCACCGCCTCAGCGTGGCCCGTCCCATGACCGCAAACCTCTTCATAAGTCGGATCTTCAGTCGTGCCACCGATATATCCGACGGACGTTACTTTGACGCCCGGAATCTGGTCAAAATAATACTGCACTCCCCAAAAACATCCAGCTGCGAAAATTGCTTGTTCCATACCTGCAGTCTATCAGAGATTTCCAAGGGTTATCTGAAGATTTTTACACATCTTCTGCATATCTTGCAGCAAACTGCTGATTTCGTTCGACGAGTTCTTGCCAAGAAGAAATACGCTCCAGGGCTATGTCTTGTGAAATTATCACCTCGTGTTCGATTACCTTTTCCCGGAGGCCTGTCAGCAAACGCTCACCAACGTCGTGCGGATACTGATATGACTCAAGGAGTGCACGCTTCGATAATTGAAACACCAGTAACTCCTTTTGATCAAAGACTGGTTCCTGCCCCGGCTGGATGCCCTGCTGGGTCTCTTTATAGAGATCAAGCGAATGCAGTGGCCCAGAAGGTTGATACAGTTCTGCCATATCGGCGCAGGCTACGATTTGGGCTATCGTTTGTCCTCGTTCCGACGGATACTCCTGATACACAACCCGCTGGACAGTTATGAAACCGTCGATATTATACAGGGGTTCAGTACCTCTTACTGCTTGATACGCAATACAACTTTCCTCGGGGCCAAGTTCCGCCGCGTCGATGCGTGTTGCAAGCCACTCAGCGCTCCGCTTCTCCATCTCACCTCGGGGCGCAAGCTGGACGATATCATGGGCCGCAGCGGCTGCAGTTACGAGAGCCGTATCGTATACGTCTAAGCCTGCCGCATCCGCCAGTAACCTGCCAGCTGCCATAACAAAGCCCGTGTGACGACTGTTGTGGTAGGCCAGCGGCTGCGGCGCTCCTTCATCGTATAGAGACGCAACCTCAGCCTGAGCTTCGCTCGCGATTTCCACTAACCGCCGAGTATATACTGAATCTGATTCAGGAAACTTGATGATTTCTGCCATGACATACTCCTTATTTTAGTTGTGCAGCTGTCTGCACACATAGAGTACCCTTTGAGGACAACCAGTGTATAACTGTTGTGCAAAAACTGCACAACTAGTAAAATATATGCATGTCATCTAGTCATGAAGCAATCAAAACTTATTTTGCGAAACTTGGGCTAGAGCCAGAGATCGCGGATCTATATAGCGCACTACATGCTCAGGGGCCGCAAACTATATCCGAACTTGCCCGTTCATCTGGCGTGGAGCGTACCCGTATCTACAGGCTTCTCGACCACCTTATGGACAGCGGGCTCGTCGAAGTTGAAACGCACTACAAACGAGGCGTCATCAAAGCCGCCCCTATCAGCAATCTGCGTATTCTGATTAGCAAGCGCGAGCAGGAGCTGCAAAGCTTACAGGACGAACTGCAGCTCATAGAACAAGTCCTCGGACGGAATTCCCTGTCCTCGCCAGCTTCGAGAGTGCAGTTTTATCAGGGTCCGGAAGGTATCAAGCAAATGTTTTGGAATGAAACCCGTGCCACCACTGAAGTTTTGGGCATACTGTACGAAAACATGCAGGTCAAAACCCAGAGTCGCTTCTTTGAGCGATGGGTAGAAACCTGTAATGATAAAGACATCCACTTTCGGGGTATTGTCGGTACGACGTTCACCGCCAGCCAGGAAGCCTGGTACGGAACGTCAGGAGAGGTACGGCTCAAGCATTGGCAGGCCCGTCACATTTCCCCCGAAATATTCCCCATCACCCATAGCACGATCACCTACAACGATGTCGTCGCCCAGTACATCTGGAAAGACGGCGAAGTTTTTGGCATTGAAACATACAACAAGGACATTGCTGCAACCCAGCGTAAGATGTTTGAGCTACTGTGGAAGCAGGCTACTTCAGAATAACGTCCTAATTACTCGCGGACTTCTATGTCCCGCCAAAAGGCGATGTAGCCCGAGAAGTCTTGCTTAACCCGTTCAATGGCCGACGGCAAAGGCTCAGGATAGCTAAAGGCACTATCCTCGCTCGTCTTGTCGCCGTCCGTAACATTGAAATACTGGCACTCTCCTTTCCAGGGGCAGGTGTACGGCGTATCACTTGGCTCAAGTATATCAATATTGACGCGCTCAGGCGGAAAGTACCAGTTGCGTTCGATAAAAATCAGTTCATCGCGTTCAGCCTCAGCGATGATGTGTCCGTTCCAAATTGCTTTCATAGCCTGTCCTCCTTAGGTGCTCTCAGTGTAGCGGACACGCTGCTATATTACGAGGCAATACAACTCGTACTATAGCAGTGAATCATTTGAACGTCGCTTGTGCTTAAACTAGCTAATTATGGTACTGCTTGCATTACTGCTCATACAGGTGTAAAACAGTACTATTATGAATACGCTCTGGGTTCCTGAAAAAACACCGCCACAAGTAACCGAATCAGCGGAACAGACATTATTACTGACTGCATTTGACGTTGGTATTTTTGAGATGGCAGAGCAAGGCACAGAAATTCTTCACACGGAACAAGAGCCACTAGCTAGCTATATTGATAGGTTTGGCTTCGCATTAAACAAATATTACGAAGACGAAGCATCATGGGCCGGCAAAGTCCTTAAAGTTGGCGCATCCATCGGGGTTCTTGCTTATCGTGACTCGGGTTTCTATGAGGTTATCGATGATGCATGCATAGAGTCGGGCACCATGCTTGCTAAAGAGACAGGCATACCTGAAGCGTATGCAATACAGCCATTATTAGATCCTCATTTGGCTTCGCTGCTTGAGACAATACAAGAAACTCCGCTTCTGGGTGAATATAATGTAGACCCGTCTCAGCGTGGCGGTTATGCCCAAGTTCTGACGATTGGTGCGGGCTGTGTGAGACACTATCTACAACAAGCACTCGCCGGATAGTTCGATTCTCTTGCTTTTGTTCCGGATGGTTCAGTAGCTTATACTTACCCATATGAGTAAAAGCACAAGAACTAAGTCGAACTTTTTCTCCCTCCGCTACAGCCTTCTGCTTATTGGAGGCATGTACCTACTGACTCCACTGCTCATAGCGCTCGTACTGCGTATCGTGAAAGAACTCGATCGTCACCTCGCGGTGCCAGACATTTTATTAGACTGGAGCATCTCGCGGTATATAGTAGTATCGCAAAGTATCGCCCTGATTGCCGGCTATTTCATAATCCGGAGAGAACTAAAAAAACGAGGCCTAGCCTGGTCAGATTTAGGCCTTCAATCATTCAAGAAACTTCGTGCAATTAAATATATAATCGCCTTCCCTTTGATCCTGCTGGTGATTCTGTTCGTTATTGCAGCTATCACAGCAGCTTTCGGCTACATACCTCCTGAACCTGCCGGTCCGCCACAGGCGAAAGAGGCATACGACAGAATAGGCGGACTTTGGCCCTCTATACTACTTTCAGTGGTTCTAGCGCCGTTTATAGAAGAACTGTTATTCCGCGGCATCTTATTCAAAGCCCTATCTGCCCGTTGGAATTTGTTGCTGGCGATCGCTGTTTCAAGCTTTATATTTGCCGTAATTCACCTCAATCCTCCGCAGATAATAGGAGCAGCTATTATTGGACCCTATCTCTGTTTCATGTACCACCGGTTGGGAAGTATCTATCCCGGTATGGTCCTGCATGCCTTATGGAATAGTTTAGTCATTTTTATTGCTTATCAAGCATCCTGAACAGGTAATGAAGATAGGCTGGAAGTTATCCGGTACGGTGAGCTAACGGTTCTCATATTGATATATCAAGTTATGCTAGTTTAATATCCGGATATATAGTTTTGGTGGTCTCATCGACCTCATGGCGGAGTTGTGGAAATGGCACGCCTTCGCGGGCCGTGACGCCTTCGAAGATCCAGAATACCCGCTCACTCCAGCCCCAACCGCAAGCCGGCGGCATGCCGTATTCAAGCATTTCGACATAGTCGATGTCCAGCATCATGGCTTCATCGTCTCCGGCGTCACGCATCTGCTGCTGCTCGACGAAGCGCTGCAGCTGTTCCTGCGAGTCATTTAGCTCAGAGAAGCCATTACCAAGCTCAGAACCGGCGATAACCGGTTGGAAGCGCTGCACCGTTTCTGGCCGGTCTCTATTCCTCTTGGCCAGCGGACTGATAAAGAGCGGCGTATTTACCAGCCAGATTGGCCCTACGACGTCCCCCCGGATATGCTTCCACAGCTTGTCGATGCCCCGAGCTTTGTTCTCGGTCTGCTCTACCTGTAGCTTGTTGTCCGCGAGCGCTTTCTTAACCTGTTCAAGCGTACAATCCAAGGGATTAATACCATAGCGATTTTGAATAGTCTCCACATAGTCCCATTCCTCCCAGTCTTTTGATAGGTCAACCTCGAAGTCACCCAGTTTAAATTGTAGTGTACCGAATGTAGTTTGCAGCACCGAGCGGTACATGTCTGTCATAAATTTCATTCCTGCTCGCCAGTCAGCGTAGGCCCAGTACCACTCCATGGCAATATGCTCCGGCAGATGCTCGTCTGAATAGTTTTCGTTTCTGAAGCGCGGTCCAATATCGTAGACCTTTTCAAAACCGGCTCCGAGCAGTCTTTTGAGCGGCAGCTCATGGGAGATGCGCAGGTAAAAATTTTGGTCCAGTGCATCCATGTGCGTCACGAAGGAGTTTGCATCGGCTCCGCCGGTGGTGTGTTCGAGCACTGGGATATTTACTTCGGTGAAACCGTTTTGGTTGAGGTAGTCGCGTGTGGCCTGCCAGAACTTACTGCGGCGGATGAAACGCTGGCGGACCTCTTCGTTGACGTTCATGTCGACGTAACGCCGGCGCAGGCGCTCTTCTTTGTTCGTGAAGCCGTCCTGCTTGGTTGGCATGGGGCGGAGTGACTTAGTCAGCAGCCGTAGGCGCTCGATGTCGACAGACTTCTCGCCGGTTTGCGTTTTGATGACTGGGCCGTACGCTTCGATGAAGTCACCAGGATCAAGGAGCGTAATATCACCGATGAGCAATTCGCTATTACCGCGATCAGCCTGCGCGTCCTCTCGGAATCTCCAGAAGAGTTGCAGCTCTGCCCCGCTAGCGTCTTTGATGACGACAAAAGCAATCTTACCGAATTTACGGATCGAAACGATGCGGCCAGCCACTGATACCTTGGAGCCTTCCAGCTGTTCAAAATCTGCATGGACCTCAGCAGTGGTGTGAGTACGAGCTGCCTCCGCTGGATACGGGTTAATGCCCAGCTCTTTTAGGTCCTGCAATTTGCGCAGGCGTTCGTCACGAAGTTCTTTGAGTGTTGCCATTGATACTGTCCTCTTGGTTACCCCTAGTGTAGCAAAGAATCAGGAACTGTTTACGTTTTGAAAGGATCCTGGCCAGATGTAAGGTCAAGATTGGCTATATCTTCAAGCACGGGCCTAAACATAGTGACGCGCCGGACCTGGCTATAAAGCTGCGCATCC
>DATHYB010000084.1:0-3130 GCA_035459365.1 Candidatus Limnocylindrales bacterium | reverse complement strand
CCCGGCAGGTGCTGCACCGTGCCAAAGCAGCGTATGGTTGCCTCATCGTCTTTCATGTCAAAAAACAGCCAGCGGCCTTTACTGATTTTGAAATTTGCCAACTCGCCAGTAACCACGATTGAGGGAAAAGCAAACTCAAATGTCTGGTTCAGGAGCTCAACAAACTCACTGACTGATACCGCCGGAAGAATAGATTCGTCCATCTAAGCAGGCGCTCGTTTCTCATGGAGCGTTTTATTGTAAAAGTAGTATCCGGGCGGCACCTGTATCAGTGTACTCAGCACGCGGTACATAACCGTCGCCGGAATGCTGATAGCTGCCGGTACGCCGCCAGCCGCCAGCACGGCTGTCATCAGCACTTCATAGACGCCAACTCCGCCCGGCAGAACGGACACCAGCCCGGCGAAGTTAGCCACGGCGTATGCCAAGATCACCGCTCCAACATTGACGAGCTCAACAAATGCGATATAGACCACATATATGGTTGCAAGTTCAGTCGCATTTGCCATCAACGCCCAAAAGAATGGTCGTTTCAGCTCAGGGTAATGTTTGCGGAATTCTAGATAATTGCCATGGAGGTCATCAAATACCTTATGCGCCTTTTCAATATTAATAGCTTCTTGGTGCTTGGGCCGGATCGTTCGAATTATCCGATTCAGCAAATGTGTCAATGCTATAAAAAATGCATTGATGCGTCGCTTGGTGCCAATGATATACATGAATAAGACCGTACTCACCACCAGCCCCATCGAGAGCGCACCAGTCACAAATATCACGAAATCGTTCGCCTTACCGGCCACCGCCAAAAATACCAGCCCGAGGACCAGCAAGATTTCAAACGATAAGATAAGCAGCGCGAGCTTCATCACCTGCACCAGCGTCGCCTTGGCCGCACTGATCTGCTCACCACTGCGCATACGTACGCCAAAGTACGAGACGCCAGACACCCCACCACTTGGAAACACATGGTTGATAAAGTTCAGCTCAAGCGACGTCCGGTACAAAAACTTATACGGCAGATTATTGCCGACTATCCTAAAGAGGTGCTGATAGACCATCGTCTGCGAATGATAGTTGAGCAGCTGTGCCGGAATCATCAGGAGCAACACCCACAGTTGCACCCGCGCCAGGTCGCGCAGCGTTTGCGCCAGCTGATCACGGATGGCGTATACCAGCCCGAGCAGCGCAATGATGGTCAAAATATTGAGAATCAGCTTCCAGCGGCGCTTGAAGAAGCTTGGCGATTGGTTAGTCATATATGCCGGCATTATAGCAAATTGCCCGATTGGCTGCGGTATACTGAAGCTATGCAAAGTTTGATGATCCTCGGCCGTCAGCCTGCCCTCGGCATCGCTGAGTTAGAAAGCTTGTACGGTGCCACTTCTGTCCAACCTGCCGGCAAACAAGCCGTTTTGCTTGACGTTGACCCCTGCTTGGTCGCCTTCGACCGTTTAGGCGGTACGATGAAGTTCGCAAAAGTCCTGACAACGCTCGATACTATCGACTGGCGTGACATCGAAAAATTCCTCATACGCGTGTCGCCCGGCCATGCCGAAACTATGCCGGAAGGCAAAATGACGCTTGGCCTCAGTGCCTATGATCTTCGCGTTACCACCGGACAGCTCCTTGCTACCGGCCTCAGCCTCAAAAAAGTCATCAAAAAGTCCGGCCGCCCCGTCCGCCTGGTCCCAAATAAAGAACTCGAACTCAACACCGCCCAGGTCCTCCACAACAATCTCACGGATGAGCACGGCTGGGAACTGCTACTCATTAAAGATGGCCCCCGGACGATTGTCGCTCAAACCGTTCGTGTCCAGGACATCGAATCCTACACCCTACGTGACCGCGAACGCCCAAAGCGTGACGCCCGAGTTGGCATGCTGCCGCCGAAGTTAGCGCAGACGCTGATCAATGTTGCTGCCGGCCAACTGCCTGAATCCGAACTGTCAAACATCTGTGAGGTCCCAGCGGGCACAGACCTCCCTGCCCCCGTTCTCAACCACACCGTGCTTGACCCCTTCTGCGGCACCGGTGTTGTCCTGCTCGAAGCCGCCCTGATGGGCTACCAGGTCTACGGCACCGACCTCGAACCCCGCATGATCGAATACTCAGCCGCAAATTACTCCTGGCTCGCCGAACATTTCGCGCTCCGGCCAGAAGCGCCTAGGATTGAAGTCGGCGACGCCACCAATCATCAGTGGCAGCCGCCCGTTGATATCATTGCCGGTGAAAGCTACCTCGGCCGGCCATTCACAACCCTTCCCGATCCGCAAACACTGGCGGAAACGGTCAGCGGCTGCAACCTGATTATCAAGAAGTTTCTGCGTAATCTCGCCGGGCAGGTCAAAAGTGACACGCGCATCTGTATGGCCGTCCCCGCCTGGCAGATTAGATCCGGTCAATTCAAGCATCTTCCCCTCCTGTCGACTGAGGGCTCAGGCATTGACCAAATCGCTGAACTGGGGTACAATCGTATAAGTTTTGAGCACGTGCGGACGGAGGACTTACTCTACTACCGCGAAGGCCAAGTTGTGGCCCGTGAGCTGCTCGTACTTACTAAACAGTAGCGCAAGGAGATATATGCTATGTCACATGTGAAAGCTGGCGGTACCGCCAAAAATACCCGAGACAGTCAAGGCCAACGCCTTGGCGTTAAGTTGTTCGGCGGCCAAAAAGTCACGACTGGCCAAATTATTGTTCGCCAAGTCGGCCTGACCAAGCGTGCTGGTGATGGCACTAAGCTCAGCGCCAATTACACTATCCACGCTGCCCGCGACGGCGTCGTAACCTTCACGACCCGCAAATTCCGCAGCTTCACCGGCAAGAGCATTCGCCGGACTGAAGTTACCGTTCAGTAAGCAATTATTCCTCATAACAAAAATCTCCTCGTTTCTGAGGAGATTTTGTATACATTGCGTACTTTCTAATGTTTTTGCTGGAGCTCGACATACTCATTGAAGGCAGCTCCTGAAATCTTTTGGAGCGTACGGGCATTAGGGTGCTGGGCTTCTAATGCTTCAGTACGCATCTGACGCATAACGCCCGGTAAACCAACAACATGGTATTCTGCATGAGGAGGTGCCTGCTGCTGAGCCTCGCTCGGTGCTGCTTGCTCAGCTGGTAGTATTGG
>DATHYB010000083.1:0-3774 GCA_035459365.1 Candidatus Limnocylindrales bacterium | reverse complement strand
CCGACATACGCACCGCTTGCCCTCGGTCGGCGCAAACATACCGCCAAACAGACGAATACCGCAAACAGCCCTATGGTGAGGTATCGTGCATCGACCGGGTAGTAGTGATCAGTCGCTACGAATATCGCAAGTGCAGTGAGCAGCGCTCCCACAAGCACGACCGCAAAACGAGCAGCTACTGTCTGATCTCCGGATCGGACGCTTCGAAAGGCTGCCCATATTCCAGCAGCTAGGACAGCGAGATGCGCCAGATAGACGAACGTCTCCAGTCTCAGCAGCCTCTGAATAAATGCCGATGGTAGCTCCCCCGTGACTATTACGTCATGTACGGGATTAGCACCGAAATTTGTCAGTAGGCCCAGTACTGCATATATCACCGCATTGGCAGCCCCTGTAAGTGACTCCGTGACCTGGAAAGGCGAAGATGCCGTATCCCGGGATATGTTCGTAATATCCACGGCATTCAAAAGCGTGAGCAGCAGACTGCCCAGGATCACGGTCATGGCAGCGCCAGCCAGGATCCTGATGGACTTGAGCGGAACTGTACGCCGCTGCAAGAAATGTACAATTACACTAAACCCGACACCGCCCAGCAGCAGCGGCAAGAATAGCTTGTCTGTTGCAATCAATAGAACTCCGCTGGTCATGCCGGCAACCAGCCACGGACTGCGCCACTGTTTCGCACGGAGCAAGCAGACGACCGAAACCAATAGAAGTAGATACTCGATGTTCCGGGTTGTTGTCATGCCGAAATTTGTCGGCAGCAGTGCCCCGCCGTACGGTTCAATCGGAACCAGGAGCAGTACCGTTGCCAGTGCCAGACAGAGCCAGGCATGGACGAGCGGCTGGCGATTCAGCAGATACAAAAGCCAGGCAAAGCCGAGGACGGTCACGAATGCCACGCTAACCGTCGCAACCAGAAAAACAGAGTCGGTGTTTCCAAAAAGGGCCATCAGTGCAAACAGAGGCCATTTGAGGAGGAAGCTGTGCGTTCCCGGAAACACGGCACCCTGGAACGTCTCCCAGCTCTCGAACAAATAGGCGTCTATGTATTGGTCGGCATTCATCCGGTGGATCTGCGCCGACAGAAGCGCCCAAAAGACGGTCGAACCTGCCAGCACCAGGATACTAAGAAACTGCAAAGCACGAGCAGCCGATTGATTTTCAGCCATTCCTGCAGCCGTCTTTCGAAGCCCTGCTAACATCCGGGCTGGCCACGGCTGAAATGCAGTTTCAGGATACTTGATAACTGGTTTGGCTTCTCGGCTATGGGTCACAGCGTTTTCTGTCTGCCCCTTTTGAGATAACGCTCGCCCCTCAATTACCGGTGATGCCGGCAAGACTTGTAGGGCGATACGCGTACTTCCGTGCTTCTGCCGCTCGCTTTTACCAGCCGCTCGAGGCCGCTTTGCCGCGGTTCGTGGCTTGTCCGCCGCCTTCCTTCCGTGGGCACTACCAGCTTGAGCTACCAGTTTATCCCGGTGCGTTGGCCGACGCGCCACTACAGCATTTCCCTGCTTACCATTACCATCGTATAGATCACCTAATTCCGACTATTCAGTTTATCTTGTAGCACCAGACAAGACGCCTGATGCGGTCTATACCTTTAGACTACCACATACACGGTCTCCGTTAGGATGTCGTAACCGGTCGGTAGTTCAGTTTGAGCGACAACCGCTGCGTCACGGCAAAAAGCAGCCTTCCGAGCCGCATCCTGGCAGCTTCATCGTCCAAGACACTCAGTACCGGTTGGTCGCATTTCGCCTCATGCCGGAGATCATCAGCATATGCAGCAGAGAGCCTCGCGACGGTATGCATCAGCTCTCTCGTGCCATGTTTTGTGGCATAGTCAACCAGCACAGGAGCAGGAGTATCGTACCCCAGTGTCTCGAGAAGCCGTAGCAACTTTTCAGTTACTTCTAATGTAATGGGCTGCTCTGGCATGTCCCTACCTTCGGGTGTCTCGACCTGCAGGGCCAGCTGAAGTTCGTGGAGTGCCAGCAGCACGCCTTCTGGTTCTTGTTCCAGGGGTTGTTCTGATTTAAGCATCTCTTCTACCAAGTAATTTTCGAGCCGGGAAAACGTTTCTTGGAGTGAGCCTGGCGCGGCATGTCGCTCGACATAAGCTACTTGGTCATGTGAGTCATATTGATAAGAGGCGTCTACTGTATCTTGACAGTCCTCTTCAAGCCAATCGTTTGGATCTAGGGAGACAGCAGCAGGCATAAGCTCTTGCTCCAGTAGGCTCGTCTCATCAACATCATCTCCTTCCCTATTGATGAGGGCAGTAAGCTGTCGATAGACGTCCAAGGTCTCGGTGCTATACACCTTTTCGACTCCAATCTCATCATGGTGCATGTCCCTGTCAACAGTCAGGAGGTGTTCAGCACCGATTGCAACATCGTGCTCGTCTTGAATCACTCGCATCGTTTCACCTGCTTCAAAATCATCACTAGTTTCTTCACCCTGTCCGCCCGCCACAGCCCGCTCTATCAAGGGATCATCCCCAGATATGGCATCATCAACCTCTACGACCTTTTCTGATAGTTCAGTCTCTGATGCTTGCAGTTTGGCATCGTATTGAGCCTCCGCTTCGGTGAGCGGTGAGTATTGTAAGGGGGGCTGATCCACAGGCAAATCATTGTCGCATATTTCGGAAGCCTTTGCTCGCTCGGCTTCCGCTACATATCGGCGATGATTATACTCAGGCATTAGCATAGTCTGCACTGCTATTTCAGCTTCTTTCAAAGGCAGACCGAGCGTCTCCTGCATCGCTTGCTGATTCAGTGTCTCTAGCCGATTATTGGCGGCTTCTACTTCTACCGCATTGGTTTCATGTATGTCGTCTGCCATCTTAGCCATGCATGCAACAGACAACTCCGCAAGCTGTGGCTTCGAAGGTAGAGTAAACGCAGGCTCACGTGCAACAGCTGGTTCGCTCGGAATTGCCGCTTCAGATACTACGGACGTTTTTTCATCAGCAGCGTCCTTCGATGACGACTGAAACGCATTTCGCCAAAATGCATCCTTCGGCTCTGATTCTTTGGAGCTCGCTACCTGGTTTTCTTCAGCCGCTTCTTTTGCAGCTATAATCCGGTTGCCTAACGCTCCTACATCGAGGAACGCATCAGCCGCCTCTGGGTCCATACTGGCTAACTCGATGAGGAACGGACAGCTTTTGAGTGCAATCTCTCTATTCTCAGCCCGTCTCACCACACCGTCACCGTGTTCAATCTGAAGGCCTACAGATAGGCCGGGATTTATACGCTCAGGACCAGCGATGAGATTATGTTCTGGCATCGTAGACTATCTCCACCTGTTCGACCCCCCTACCTTGAAGGCTCGTCAGCAATGTATCGCCCGATCATCGCTCGAAGAGCGTTTCGTGTCACGTCATAGCGTGGATCATCACTATTCATCGACTCGAGACCAACTAAATACGGACGCGCCTGTGCCCCGCATATATCTAAAAAGTTTCGAGCCTCAACAGGGCCTTTTGTCGTCTGGATGATCTTATCCGCAGCATCTTCGAGCCCGAGCAGCTTCAAATAACGCTCCCCCTCATGCTCTTGTTCTACTGGTTGCCCTTCCATATACACTTACTATAGCAAAGTACCTAGGTGCATACCTATATTTATTAGATCTGGCAGCCTTACCCTTCTCTATTTGCTGCCAGATCAGATTCTTTCTCAGTTGCTTTGTGTCATCGTGCATGCAGACACTCTACCAAGGCACGAGTTATATCAAGCAGAACTGCACATACTCAGCATATTC
>DATHYB010000082.1:0-3656 GCA_035459365.1 Candidatus Limnocylindrales bacterium | reverse complement strand
TGAACTTGAGCGGGCTGCCGTCTTTCTTGAAGAAAGCATAAGACCATGGCTCCCGACGGTTGCTACGAAGGTAAATCCAGCAAAGCAGCTGGCCTACGAACTGCTCGGTAAATCGGTTGTTATATATAGTAGCCCCCTCTTTGCGCCTGCGGCCTACAAATGGAAACTGGGGATCAATGAAAATGCTAAACAACTAGCCTGGGTAGGCCAACTGCCGGAGTTCAGTCATAATGAATTCACAGGCTGGAGCCAGCAGCCGGTGGACAAGCCGTATGCAGTAGTTGATATCCGGAGTTCGCTCGACCACCCGCGCATACAAAAGCGGTTTGAGTTATCTGAGCGGTTCCTGTCAGGAAAGCGCCCGGCGCCGCTCAAAGTTGAACCGCAGGGAACAACGCTCCTTGAGCAACTGCTCTGGACGATGGCATTTGGCGATTTTGTAAGTATATATCTGGCGCTCCTTGGCGGTATTGATCCTGTGCCGCTTGAGCTGGTGAATACGTTTAAGAAACAGATGGAGGACTAGATGAGTGATGTGACTGTTCCGAATTTTGATACAACGAATTTCTCGACTGATTCGTATGTGAAGCGCGTTGATAAGCCCTGGGGGTACGAGCTGCATTGGGTGCCGGCAGATGCGCCCTACATGGGCAAAATTATTCATATCAACGAGGGCGCGCGCCTCAGTCTGCAACTGCACGACGAGAAGCAGGAAAGCTGGCTGCTGATGAGCGGCCAGGCGGCGGTAGTGTGGGAAAATGCTGCCGGTAAGTTGGTGCAAACTGAGCTACAACCGGGGGTCGGGTATACGACGCAGCTCGGACAGCGGCACCGGCTAGTAGGACTAACAGACTGTGATGTCGTTGAAGTCTCGACGCCGGAACTGGGGACCACCTGGCGGCTGGAAGACGATTACGCCCGCCCGCACGAAACTCCGGAGCAGCGGGCCGAAGAGCGCGGCGAATTGTAAGCTTCGGATTAGAATGCACGCCCAATCTCATAAGCGGTATAATGAAGGTATATGATACTTCCTGCCCGCTTCCAAGTCGGTGGCGCTTTACTGCTCGCCTCAGTTGTCTCAGTGGGGCTCTATGTCGGTGGAGTGCTTCGGGGGGACGGTGAAAACTACTCCTACATGCTTTGGAACCTGTTCTTAGGCTGGTTGCCACTACTCTTTATCGCCAGGCTGCTTAGTATTCTGCGCCATAAACGCTGGTCAAGTTGGGAGGGGATCGGCGTCAGTGTGCTCTGGCTGTTTTTCTTACCCAACAGCTTCTATATGGTGAGCGATCTGATTCATCTGAGAAATGCGCCGGGGGCCAGCGTGCTGTACGACGCCGTGATGCTGCTGTCATTTATTCTCACGGGCCTGTTACTGGGGTATACGAGCTTATTCTTGTTCCATATGGAACTCCGTAAGCGACTGCGCAAGGGGAGTGTGCGGGTCTGTTTGGCATTAATTTTCTTGCTCTGCAGTTTTGCAATTTACCTCGGCCGGGAGCTGGACTGGAATAGCTGGGATATATTATTTAATCCGGCCGGGCTGCTATTTGATGTTTCGGACCGTGTTATTCATCCGCTGGAGTATCTCGATATGTTCGGTATTGTCGTTCCGTTTTTTGTGTTGCTCTCGACGTTTTATGTGGTCTGTTGGCAGGTTGCCCGGGCCCTGCGCCGCCATCCCAGTTTGAGTTTGTCTGACCTCTGATATACTAGGGAAATGAAACAGCAACTAGAGCAGGCAGTCCGGGCGGCAGTCCGGGACGTCTATGCCGCCGATAGTGACGTTGAACTGACACGTCCTGACGAACAATTCGGGGACTATGCCACCAATGTCGCCCTGCAGCTTGCTGGCCGCCTCAGTTTGCCGCCGCGGCAAATCGCTGAGGGTTTGGCCGGACAAATGCTTGAACAACTGGCTGATGTCGTGCAGGACATTACTATTGCCGGGCCGGGATTTTTGAACTTCCGGTTGCACGACGCCGTCCTCGGGCAGCAGTTACGGCAAACGGTTCGGCCGGATGGGGCCGCTTCTCGCAGGAGTGTGGCTGCGGCAGACCGTACGGATCAGAACGGAGTAAGGCCTGCAAAAGTGCTCGTGGATTATTCCGACCCCAACCCTTTTAAGCCGCTGCATGCCGGGCATTTATATACGACGTTGGTGGGTGATGTGCTGGCACGTCTGATCGAGCGCAGCGGGGCAGAAGTAGTGCGCCTTAATTACGGTGGGGACGTCGGGCTGCACGTCGGAAGATGTATGTGGGCTATTGTGCAGTACCTCGGCGGCGAACACCCCAATAAACTGCATGATATCCCTGAAGGCGACCGGCCCGCTTGGCTGGGTGCGCGCTATGTGGAGGGCACTACTGCCTATGAGGAAGACGAAACCGCCAAGCAGGAAATAATTGTAACTAACAAACGGGTCTATGAACTGCATGCCACCAATGATCATGATTCGCCGTTCGCACAGATCTACTGGACCTGCCGCGACTGGAGCTACCGCTACTTCGATACTTTTTACGAGCAACTGGAAGTCCGGCCCTTCGACCGCTACATGCCGGAAAGCGAAGTAACGCCGCTCGGGCTGCAGACTGTCCGAGAACAGCTCGAAAAGGGTGTCTACGAAGAGAGCGAAGGTGCTGTGGTGTTTAAGGGTGAGAAGTATGGTCTTCATACCAGGGTATTTATCAACTCAGCCGGGCTGCCAACGTATGAAGCCAAAGAAGTCGGGCTGTTGCTGACAAAGTGGCGCGACTACCAGTTTGACCGCTCAATTATTATCACGGCGAATGAACAAGACCAATACATGCAAGTCGCGCTGAATAGTATCGAGCAATTCGAGCCCGTAGCTGCCAGCCGTACCGAGCACATCACGCATGGCGTTGTGAAACTGCAGGGCGGTGTCAAGATGAGCTCCCGGAGGGGAAATATTGTCAGTGCTTTGGATATTATCCAGGCAGCCCGTCAAGCGGGGCAGGAAAGCGGGCTCAACCCGAGCGAACAGACTATTCTTGCCGCTATAAAATATGCACTCCTCAAAGTCAGGATCGGTGGTGATGTCGTCTACGACCCCAAAGAATCAATCGCCCTCGAAGGCAATAGCGGGCCGTACCTGCAGTATGCGCATGCCCGGGCGCGGAGCATTCTCGCCAAAGCCCAGACAGTAGGGCTGCACGCTGAAACCTATGAACCCGGCGAACGCTCGCTGGCCCGCAAGCTGACCGAGTACGATGAAGTCATCGATAAAGCGGTCGCTGAACTGATGCCGCACTATATTTGTACCTATCTCTACGAACTAGCCCAGTCATTCAATTCGTTCTACGAGCACAACCGGGTGATCGGATCTGAGCGCGAGCAGCAGCGGCTGACATTGGTAGCGGCCTATGCCGACACCCTCAAAGACGGTCTCGAGCTGCTGGGCATTGCCGCGCCCGATAGCATGTAGGGCGACATACTTGCATTATTGTAATACTTATGCTATGTTATAAGTAGATTACTAACACAAACCTATGCCTACAAAACCTACCAAAGCTACTTCAAAAACCGTCCGAGCGGTCCCTGCGTCCGAGCGCGTACTAAAGCCTGCGGGTAAGCAAACCGTTACCGCCAAAATTAGCAGCGGTAAACTGCGCGGCAAAAGTGTAACTGTACTACTC
>DATHYB010000081.1:0-7181 GCA_035459365.1 Candidatus Limnocylindrales bacterium | reverse complement strand
TGTGAAACTCTCGACGGCAGTTCGCACGCAGACAGTGGCCGTACAAATTGGTGATGTAGCTGGGTCAAACGGCACGGAGCGTCCGGTATTCGTCTCACCAGGCAACGGTACGATCGTCGGTGTCTCATTCACTAATGCCAGTGCTATTGCCCAAAGCGATACGGATTACACTACTTTATCGGTAGAGCGTAAAACGGCTACGGCCGGTACAGTAAAGTCTGTGACAACGCAGGTTACCGGAGGAGCCGCCTTCGCCGCCTTCGCCCCGCAGCGGTTCGTTACCGGGCTGACCAATACTACCCTTGCAGCTGGTGATACGTATTCTTTCAAAAAAGTAGACACGGGGTTGGGTGCTAGTATTGACGAGATGCTTGTCACTGTCGATTACGCCGTCTCTGAATAACGGAACGTAGGCAAAGATTGATGTGGAATAGAGCAAGGTGGATGAAGATACTGATAGCGTTTACCTTGCTGCTGGGTATCGCTGTCACGGTATGGTATACCACGCGAGGTACGCAGGAATGTTTAGATGATGGTCGCATATGCCTCAGCTATGACAGCGATTGGAAAAAAGAAGATATAATTAGCAATGATTTGGATAAATATATCCTGTTAAGGCTACAGCGTGGTAACCCGAAGGGTGAGTTTCAGATTACTGCCCAACCAGGCCAAGCCAACGTTGCCGAGCAGGCCTTTCAGAAGAGTATTACAGACAAACTGAACGAAGAGCTGGATGGCTTCAGACTAGTCTCATCTTCAGTTATAAGGATTGATGACTCTCAGGCTGCCAGTTTCACCTATCAGTACCGCTATCAAAATAGTCAGAACAAACAGGTTGATAATCAGCAGCAGCTCATCATCTGGCCAGCTTCTGATAGAGTTTATTATATGACCGCCCAAGCTGACCCTGATAATTTTGAAAAGATAACAAATGCAACCGATCGTATTATAAGCAGTCTGCAACAAGTGAAGAGGTAAGGACATGGCATCATATTATAGAGAACGAGAGCGTAACGGGAGGTGGGGCAAGAAGCTAGTACTACTTTTGGCGGTACTGGCGGTAGGCTTAGTTATATTGTTCGGTGTGGTGCCGAAGCTCAAGCAAGGTAGCCAGCCCTCATCCGAACAGGGTTCATTGTCCGAGAATTCGTCAGAGCGGGTCCGCGTGTATGACGCAGAGAAATACACATTCGGCCTGCCTGATGGGTGGAAGGTATTGGAGGCTGATGAGGTCAAGTCGTTGAATGCTTCCGGTGGCATAAAGAGCGCCGATGACAAAGCTCTTGCCACAATCACCATAACTTCTGCTGCGGTGGATGCTGATCGTTTGTTAAGCACACTGGAAAGACGGCAGTCATCCCTCCCAGGCTATCGGAAAGTGAATTCTGAAGAAGTAAAAATTGGTAACCGCCAAGGAGTTAAATTCACCTACGCGTACAGCAACAACAGTACCAGGACCACACAGACTATATATGCTGCATCAGCTAATAAAGAAACGTACTACCTAGCTTTTACTGCTGCTAGTGATGAATATGACCGTTATGAGGATGACTGGAATAAAATTCTAAGCAATTACCGAATAAAGTAATGCCTTGTGTGAAGCGGGGGTGGGAAGGGCGCTTGGTTATAGGTACAAGCATGAGTTCTATAAATTAGAATTTTGCAGCTTGCGCTCGATTGCCATGGCTACGTCGTAGAGGCACAGGTTGAGGGCGTACAGAAGAGCTTCCTCCGGGCTCGCTTGTGTTAGTGTCGAAATGAATTATGTTTATTCGATGAATTTACAATTTAATTGCGTATATCTTAAAAACGTTAGTTGTAATATTTCGTTAGCTATAGGCATCATAACTCTTTACACGGTGAAGTATTATTATTTAATGCGAGAATTTTTACAGTATGTAAAAGTCATAGTTGGATACTGAGATATGTACACCGAATTCGTGAGCATGATAATAATGGAGGGTATTTATGAAACTAAATCTTAAGAGGCTGTCGCTAATGGCAATTACCGGCGTAATGGCCGTAACTCTCGGCGCGGCAGGCATAACTCAGGTCTTCGCGTCGAGTCACCGCGAAGCACCGATGATTGCCGGTGATCCGAAAGCTGATGCGACTGACCTATATGCATTCGTAAGTCCGGATAAACCCGACACGGTAACTTTGATAGCTAATTACTTACCATTCCAAGAGCCGGCGGGCGGCCCTAATTTCTATCAGTTCGGAGATGACGTACTGTATGAAATTAAAGTAGACAACAACGGCGATGCAGTCGAGGACGTTACATTCCAGTACAGGTTCAAAACAACGATTAAGAACCCTAATACATTTTTATATAACACAGGACCGATCACATCGCTCGATGATCCTGATTGGAACATCAGCCAATCTTATACCCTGACGAAAGTGCAAAATGGCCAGTCGACCGTACTAGGCGAAAACTTACCTACCACACCATCTAATGTAGGTCCGAAATCGACACCCGACTTTGCGGCGCTTCAGCAGGAAGCTATCAAACAAGTTGGCGGCTTAACGACCTTTGCAGGGCAAAGTGAAGATCCATTTTATGCTGATTTAGGCGGGTTATTTGATCTGCTTACTATCCGTGAATTGCCGGGCAATGAGGGTGGCGGCATAGATGGCTTGAAAGGATACAACGTCCAGTCCCTTGCACTGCAGGTACCTATTAGCGAACTTACCCATGATGGTAGCGTACCTGCCGATGCTACGGCAGCTAACGCGGTTATAGGTGCATGGACTACCTCCTCGCGCCAATCTACCTCTGTTCTGAACGGTGATGGCACGCAGTCCGCTTCAGGAGACTTCGTCCAGGTATCGCGCCTTGGTGCGCCACTGGTGAATGAAGTAGTCATACCGCTTGGCGACAAAGATCGTTGGAATTCATCCGAGCCTAAAGATGATGCGCAGTTTGCCAACTACGTTGCAAACCCGGAACTCGGAACGCTACTCAAGAGCATCTACAATGTTGATGTACCGCCACAAGGCGCCTTTGGTAACCCTGAAGCCCGCGATGATCTCGTTGCTATCTTCCTCACCGGCCTACCTGGGTTAACGAAACCAGAAAATGTAGTTCCATCTGAGCAACTAAGACTTAACGTAGGCATTGCGCCAAGCGCTAACCCCAATAGATTGGGAGTACTTGCCGGAGATAATGCAGGTTATCCAAATGGCCGCCGCTTAGCCGACGATGTAGTAGATATATCAATCCAGGCGGTTGCCGGTGCGGCATACCCGCTGTTCCACCCGGAATTTACCCCCGATCCATTAGCAACTCAGCTTGGTGACGGCGTGCCGGCCAATGACAAAGCCTTCCGTGGAAGTTTCCCTTACCTAGCGTTGCCTTACAGCGGATTTGAAAGCATCCCTCACGCTAACGCACCGTCACCGACATCGTCCACACCGGTTACACCACCAGCAACCGAAAATCAGACAGGTGATAACGGTCAGGCTAATACAAGTAACCGTTCCGAGGCAGCCCTTGCCCTCTTCCATCACGACGCTATCGTAGCCAGGAACGCATTCGTAGAATCTATAAACAACGCGCAAAAACAATTTGCATCAAGCAATACCGGCGATAACGCCCGGAACCAGTTGATCAATGCAACTAATCAAGCGAAGGACCAGTATAGCAATCAACTGAATATGAGCCGCGACAGGTTTATGGCGGCCATAACAGATACGGGTGATATAGCCCCGGCTCCTGAGCTGCCCGAGATGAAGACGCTCGAGTCAGACGCTATGAACTCCATCAAGCTCCAAGACCACTCAGAAGCTATACGCTCAGCATTACAGAGCTTTGACGAAAGTCTAAGTGCCGCAAAGGCTGAACTATCTGCAGCTCATGGTAACGGCAAAGGTGCCGATGAAGCCCGCAACCAGTTCAACGACACGTTCAACCGAGCCAGGGATGCCTTTGCAAATCATGTAAGCGCTGCAGGTAACAAGCTGTAGGTAGCTATACTAACCTATACGAAATAACTGTTTACGACGACCAAACTTTGATATACAGCTAGACTATGAAGAAGACGAAGATACTGATTGCAGCCATTGTTCTCGTATTGATAATCGGTGTCGGTACGTTCATCGCCGCCCGCAACGCATATAACAACGACTCTTCAGTGTCCTCCGGTAGCGGCAGGTTTGCAACTACCGACAGACTGATACAGTCACTTGAGTCGAGGGTGCAATCAAATCCTAAAGATGCTGATGCGTTGGTGAAACTCGCCAATGCATATCTGCAGAAAGTCCGAGAGACAGCAGACACTTCATATTATGCGAAAGCTGAAAAGGCCGTAAACACCGCCGCCCAAGTAGATTCGAAGAACCCGGAAATCTTCGCTACGCGGGCGGCAGTAGCTTATGGCAGGCATGATTTCAAAAAAGGTCTCGAATTGTCACAGCAAGCTGTCGCTCTCAACCCTAATCGTGCTGCCTATCATGGCTTGGTAGGCGATGGTCAACTAGAACTAGGGAAATACTCCGAAGCTATTGCGGCATACCAGGCCATGATCAACATCAGGCCGGATTTGGGCGCCTTCAACCGTATAGCCCACGTTCGCGAGATATATGGAGACATCGAAGGGGCAAAAACGGCGCTTACTTCTGCCATACAAGCAAGCTCGGGTTATCCGGAAAACGTTGCGTTTAGCCAGGTTGAGCTTGGCAAGCTGCATTTACGCACTAGTATCGATGAGGCTGAAGCTTCTTTCAAGCAAGCACTTGCAACAGTGCCTGAATATGAACCGGCTTTACATGGTTTGGCTCGCGTAGCGGTTGCTAGAGGCGATACAGCTATGGCCCTTAAGTTTGCACAGCAAGCCGCCTTAGCATTGCCAATTGCACAGTACGCGACGGATGTCGGGGACATATACTCTCTACGCGGTGATCAAAAACGTGCTGCTCAGCAATATTCGCTGGCCAAACTGGCATACCAGAGTTCATCTAAAGACGGAGTAAATACCGACCAGGAGATGGCGCTGTTTCTTGCCGACAATACACGTGAGTATGAAGCAGCCCTGTCTAAAGCTCAATCTGCATATCAAACTCGACCTAATATCTATGCCGCCGACACACTGGCATGGGCGCATTACAAAAAAGGTAATAACGCGGAGGCCAAAAAATTCAGCCAAGAGGCTCTGCGCCTCGGTGAACACGATCCGCTTATTTTATATCACGCTGGTATTATAGCTATCCAAAACGACGAACCAACAGAGGCCAAACGCTATCTAACCAAAGCCCTCGAGATCCACCCCCATTTTTCAATCATGCATGTGCCCATAGCTGTAGAGGAACTGAAAAAGCTGTAGTATGAAATTGGTCGTCACGATACTACTGATGGCACTTTTAAATATTTCCGGTATTTTTGAGCATAACGTCAAAGCACATGAACTGATTCCTAAAGAAGTGCTTGAATATGTGCAAAACAACCCTGATGCGACTCCCGAGGAGATAGAGAACTTCACCAGACAGAACGCTCCAGAGTTCAGCGAAAATACCAAAGGCGGGGAAGATATTATCCGAATAGCACAAGATCAGGATGCAAGCCTTCTGGATAATAGTCTTGATTTTATCCAATTAGGTATACAGCATATCCTTAGCGGACCTGATCATATTCTCTTCGTCCTGACGCTACTCTTAGCATTCATCTCGATTGGTAAAACACTTAAATTGGTGACTGCTTTTACGCTGGCCCATAGCATAACGCTCATACTTGCAGGCGCGAGTATTTTGACGTTGAGCAGCCAGATTGTTGAGCCCTTGATTGCTCTCTCGATAAGTATCATGGCAGTTACGACAGTGTTTTTCAGGAACAATAAATATGTTGGTACTATCCAAGCCAAGGCAGGCATCGTGTTTTTTTTCGGGTTATTCCATGGCCTGGGCTTCGCTGGTTTACTACAAGAAATACAGGTTCCATCCGATAAGTTCTTATCATCGCTTATTGCCTTTAATATCGGTATTGAAATCGGGCAGATAATCATTATCATGCTCGCATTGCCATTCATATTGCTTTTTAAGAATAAGCCTTGGTATAACCGTTTGATCCAAATTTTCGCCGGCACCATCGCCGCTATAGGAATAGTATGGGCCTTGCAACGAGCTTTTGGTTTTTAACTAGGCATAATTATGGCGGTTGTCCTAGGTGAAGGCGAAATGGACCTTGCTATAGGAGAAAAGCTAGCCTCGGCTAAATTAGAGAATGCTGTTAAAACTATCCAATTCGCTTTCAATCGCCCTGGCCACGTCGTCGAGGCGTAGGTTGTCGGCATACAGTAGGGCGTCCTCCAGACCCCTTTGAGCGGCCTTGGAGAAGCCGGCTTTGCGCTGTAGGTTGGCCACAGATAATAGCAAGCCAAGTTGCTTATGAGCGCCCTGCAAACCGCCCGGCTGCTGTTCAACAACCTGTTCGCCCATCAGGCGATAGCTCAGCACTGCTTCGCGAAGATTGGCAGCTTGAGATATTGTATCTTTCGTCTGCTCAATACGCTGTTCGAGTTGCACCATTTCATCGCTGCGGTGAAAGCCCAACGCCCGGGTCAACCATGGCAGGGTGATGTCGTATTCGGCTTCCGGGTGGCGCAGCAGTAGCCAGACGCTATTACTGCCACCCGCTCGACTGTTTTGTACCTCGCTGCGTACTTCGGCTTGAAAGCCATTTTCGATAACAGCTTGCCAATACGGTACGAACTTCTTATTCAGCTCATCACTCAAGCGATGGACACTGGTATCGTTATGCAGGCCAAGTGGCGAGAGTACTGCCGCCTTGCCGAGCGAATTGGCGCGGAGGCGCATCGCAAAGACTGATGGCATATCAAACGTCACATCTGGCTGGCGCTGTTGGCGGGCCGTGTACCTTTCTACGATGTACTGTAGGATGGCGGTTCGGCCAAGACTCAGGATGGTGTGGAATTCTTCGGGGGAAGTCCTGGGGGTTAGCAGTTCATCATTCACCAATAGAAAGTCGCCCTGAAGGCGGATGTCTGGTGTTTCGCCGTTATGTGATAGGCGGTTGCTCATATATCTACTATACGGTGTAAGGGCCATACTATTGACAAGTATGTTAATAAGTTATATAGTAAAGTTACTTGTCTTGGGAACGTCCCGGACTCGAGCACCCCGAAAAGGAGACACCATGGCCGACCGGCCTGCCCCGTCCGTCCGTC
>DATHYB010000080.1:0-15286 GCA_035459365.1 Candidatus Limnocylindrales bacterium | reverse complement strand
ACACATGGGGGAGCTACTTCACCAGCTTGAAGCAGCGCAGATAGACGGGGCGTTTACGACACTCGAGCAGGGGATTGTGTACTACAATGAGCATTTTTCTGAGGCGGCAAGAACCTATACTGAGTAGCCGAGGTATTGGTAGTGCTGTACACTACTAGCAGAAGGATGTGAGACTATGCTTCGGTCTGGGGATGCTGCGCCACCAATTAATACCACGGATATTTTCGGGAAACCGGTTCAACTCGAGCGCATGTCGCGTCGGTTTGTACTCTTGGCGTTTCTGCGATATGCCGGCTGTCCGTGGTGTAACTTGGCGATTCACCGCTTGGCGTTGGAGCATCCGATGCTCAAACGGGAAGGCTGCGACGTTATAGCCTTTGTGCAGTCAGGCAAGCAACAGATCCAGACAAATATTTATGACCGCCATAAGGTCGTGCCAGAATTTCCGGTAGTGCCTGACAGTGCCCGGGTGTTTTATGAGCGGTACGGGGTGCAGTCCTCAAAGGCTGCCGTACTTTCTAGTGTCCTGAAGGTGCCGTTTTGGCTACAAGCCGCTTTCAAGCACGGTTTCCATCAGACTGAAGTAGACGGCGACCTCTTTCTAGTGCCCGCGCTGTTTCTTGTTGATACCAAAACCAATCAGATTGTCTACAGCCGGTACAGCAGCAGTTTTTATGAACACACGACTTTCACGGAAATCTACGAGCATCTTACATTTGAGAAAGTTTAAGCTTACAGCTAGTTAGATACACCAAAGCATGGAAATGCAGCCTGGCCAGGCGTATAGTGTACCGGTAAGCTCAATAAATATTAGGTACGTATGCTCGGTATAACCTCTGCTTTAGCTCTGTTCACGTTGCTCGTAGTTGCATCGGCAGTATTTTTTGCTGCCAAGCGGCTGCGGATACCTTACACGGTTTTGTTGGTGCTTACGGGCTTGCTGCTCGTACCGCTGGCGCGTGTGCCCCTGACTGCCCCGGTGTTCGGGTTTCTCGATGATTTGGTTTTGACACCTGAACTACTGTTTTATATTTTTCTACCCGTACTGATTTTTGAGTCTGCCTACAACATGAATATTCGCCGAATAGTAGAAAATGCTTGGTCAATTTCGCTCTTAGCAATCGTCGGGTTATTAATTTCTACGGCACTGGTAGCCGGTGCACTGTACTTCATTCTGCCCCTGATCGGCCTGCCAATACCTTTTATAGTTGCTCTCTTGTTTGGGGCTATCATATCGTCAACTGATCCTGTTGCGGTGCTTGCTCTATTCAAAGAGTATGGGGCGCCGAAACGGTTGACTATGATTTTTGAAGGCGAGAGCTTGTTTAATGACGGTACAGCGGTAGCCTTGTTTCTTGTCGTGCTTGCCGTAGCCCAAGAAGGATTCCAAGGAACATCAACGATCATAGATGCCATCAGTACTTTTGTACTGATGGTACTGGCCGGCGGTTTTTTGGGTCTTGTGCTCGCGATGTTATTTACAAGGGCGCTTCGCTATACCCGCTCGAATGAGTTCGTGACCGTTACGTTGTTGATCGTTTCGGCGCACATTATATTTATCTTGTCAGAGCTTATCAATCAGCACGGTGTTTTCGGGGTACACATCCATGTATCGCCGATCATTGCTACGACAATCGGGGCATTGTTCTTGGGTAATTATGCGCGTCACATTCTGTCACCGCGCTCAGACGCCTATATAGCCAAATCTATCGAGCATCTAGCGTTTGTGGCAAACTCTCTTGTGTTTCTGCTGGCGGGAATTTTGTTTGCTTCAAGCCGCATTGATTTTGGCACGCTCTGGCTTCCGATTTTGATAAGTATAATCATAGTCGCGACCGCTCGGATTGTTTCTGTCTATGCAGTGCTTCTACCAATGAATCGCTTGAAGGTTGAAGCCCCGATACCAGGATCATGGATGAAGCTACTAGCGTGGGGTAGTTTGCGCGGAGCGTTAGCTATCATCGTAGTGCTGTTGATTCCAGAGGACTTCTCAGTGCCTGGTTGGAATTATGCATTTTCACCGCAAGATTTCCTGCTGGCTCTAACAATCGGTTGTATTCTAGCGACGCTGTTTGTCAAAGCGCTGACCATTGGTGTGCTGATTCGCAAGCTCGAGGTAGACAAACCTGAGCCTTTTGAGCAGGCCCGCGAACTTGACCTCGCAACCTACGTGCTCATGACAGAACGAGATCGTATCAAACTGCACAAAGAGCGTGGCTTTATTCGCCAAGGGCAGTATGAACGATCTTCGTCTGAACTTGATAAGAAAATCGCCACCGTACGGACGCGTCGTGAAGAGTTGGCATCGGTGCAAGGCACTCAGCTGTTTGAACAGTCCCTGCACCTCATGGCCCTAGACATTGAAGAACGGTACCTGAAAGATCTGTATGTCAACGATGAAATAAGTGAAGCTGGGTACCGACGTATTTCCGGCAAGCTGAATCTCCAGCGGGATAAAATTGAGCATGCCGAGCACCATACAATAGATCCTTCTCTGTACAAAGATCGCAAAGATGTATTTGATATTTTGATAGGCTGGGCTCAACAGATATTTGACCGGCAGCCCAAACAAAACACACATTTTGAGGAGTATCAATCATACCGGGCGCAGGCTATTATAGCTCGTAAGGCGATCAAGACGCTCAACTGGATGCAGCAACAGTATAGCCAGACCGTGTTTCTGCCAGAGATTCATCAACGGGTCATCTTGCAGTATATTGACTATCAAAACGAGGCTAGTAAAAAAATGGAACTCTTAATCCTCAAGCACGGTAAGGCGTTGGAAGATTATACGGACGAGCTGGCGGAGCGTACGGTACGTGCTGCTGGGCTGAAGGCGGCTGAATATCTCGAGGATAAAGAACTGGTTGACGAAGCCTTGATGCATAGTATTGAGCATCGTTACTTGGTGTAGTACCTGCGGCTTAGGCTGTGATAAATCCGGGGTTGCGTACGAGCCTCAGCTGAGGGGCGGAATTGAAGCGCTCGGGCAGTACGTGCTGCTGAGGCTGGACGCCTTTGATGAGTGTAATGTGCGGCTTGATGGTGGGGTGAATTTGTAATGCGCGTTTCCGGTGGGGAAGTACTGCATTCTGCTGAATGCCAATGTGTTCTAGGAAATCTCCAAGCTTTTCATGAACGGAACTATGAATTTTGACCAATTCGGTTGTCGGTTTGAACGTAACTGCCAGGGCTGTACCATGCGGGCCGAATAAATCGATTCCGGTGGCATGTAGTTCCAGCTGAGAGGGGAGAAGAGGATCACTGGCACGAATCAATTTCGCTACTCCCTCATAAAACATTTCAGCACTTAAGTCTGAATGTACGGTTTGAAGCTGGGCGAGTGTGTCGGATAAATGACCGAAGTGCAAAATTGTGAGGTGCATGGCCTTTGGGCTGGTGAGGCGCTCTGAGGAATTGGTAGTTGCATACTTTGTCTGCAGTTCGCACAGCCAGTTTTGGGCTCGCTCGTCAGGCATGTATTGCAGGTAAAAGCTTTCGGGCATATGGCTATAGTAGCGTGTCTGTGTGTACAGATGCGAGTGCTGTAGATAGTACGTCGCGCAGCAAGCTGCTCGAGCGGTATACTAAAAGGGACATGGGGGCAGAAGTATGAATATGATCAACTGCAAAGCTTGCGGCGAAGAAATTGAGATTAGTGCGGCGCTGCAGGGCCAAATCGAAGCTCAGGTTCTGGCGGCAGCGCACAAGAAGCATGAAGCCGAACTTGCTCGGGTGATATCCGAAGCAGCTGACCGGGCCAAGCACGAGCGTGAAGCAGACCGCGATATTACGCGAAAGCTCCTGGCTGGCGAAAAGGAGAATTTGCGCCGGCAAACTGAAACCGAGCTTGAACTGACCAAGCAGCGCTTGCAGGCGGAAGCTCTGAATGCTCAAAAGAAAGCTGCTGCCCAGCAAGAGATGCTGATCCAATCCCTGCGGGATGACTCCAAGCATAAAGAAGAAACGGTCAAGCAGTTGCAAGAGTCGAATGTGCAGATGCGGGAGCAGTTGACGGAACTCATGAAGACATTACGTGCTGAAAAGCAGGCCCGTGAGAATGCTGAACTTGAAGCCAGCAAAAAACTTGCAGCCGAAGAGGGTAAAATCCGCGAAGAAGCAATGAAAGTGGCCGACGAGCGGCAGCGTCTGAATATTGCAGCTAAAGAAAAGCAACTGCAAGACGCCCTCAAAGTGAACGAAGAATTGCAACGAAAACTCCAGCAGGGCAGCCAGCAGATGCAGGGAGAAGTTATGGAACTTGACCTCGAGCAGGCACTGGCCAATGCCTTCCGCGATGATTGCCTGACACCAGTCGCAAAAGGTGTCAACGGTGCGGATATCAGCCAGACGGTCTGCAATAGTCGCGGCACGGCTTGCGGTATTATTTTATGGGAAATTAAGCGGACCAAGAACTGGACTGATAGTTGGATCCCAAAACTCAAAGCTGACCTCCGAAATGCCAAAGCCAACATTCCAGTCATCGTCACTGAGGCAATGCCGAAACAGCTCGAGGACGAAATCGGCCAATTAGAAGGCGTATGGATTTGCAAGCCGAAGCATACTGTTGTACTCGGAGCCTTGCTCCGGCAAGGACTGCTCGATGTTGCCGTACAGAAAGCCCTCGCTCAGAATAAGGGAGGTAAGGCTGAGGCATTGTTTAGTTTTGTGACGAGTCACGAATTCGTGCAGCAAGTAGAGAGCATGCTCGAAACCTACCAAGAGATGAGCCTGCAAATTCAGAAAGAACGGGTGGCTTACGAAAAGCTCTGGTCGCAGCGAGAGAAGCAAGCCCAAAAACTGTTTATGGGAACGGCAAACATCATTGGCGGCATGCAGGGCCATATTGGCCAATCCTCAATGCCCCGGATTAAAGGTCTAGAACTCGATGCCGGTGACATGAACGAGGATCCGCTGACCACTATTTATGCTGAGCCGGAACTTGCCAGTGTTGCAGCCGCATCGCCTGCGCGAGCTGCCAAAGAAAAACGTGATGAGCAGGATGGCCGTCCGATTCAGCTCAGTGCTCTGTAGTTGTTCTCTGTCACTTTGCGATTTATGACTAAAAGGGTAAACTGCTTACATGTCTTTTCACGGTTCAGAATCGTACTATCCTTTATTCTCATACCCTGACCTCGAACATTTAGTGGGGGAGCAGATCCTTGAACTTGTCGACGTGCTTGATGCTGGTTGTGCTGATACTGTACCGGCTGCTGGTTTTATTGATGTCACACTCGAACGCAGCATGCCTGGTATGGAGCGCTACACGTCTGCATTGGCATCTGTATTATCAGGCCGGCCAGCTGATAGGAATGAGCAAACAGCGAGCCATAATGCATTTCATTTTGCCTACACAGTGGGAAGGCTTGTGCTGCCTGAAGAGCCTCGCTTGGCCTTCGCGTCCTTGTACGCCGAGGACTTAACGGCTGATGCATTACAGGACAAGCTTATTGAAGAAACAGGTGTTTATCTCGGCAGGTGTGAGCATCTGGATGCTTTAACACGATTGTACATGAAAGATCTTGATCCCACAGGGTTATATGCACATATAGCAGAAACGGTAGCCGGATCGACATTTATGTTGATTGACGAAGGTGAGAAGGACCGCATCATAACTGAAACGGTGACAGATTTTGGATCGATTATTCCAGACGGCATCTCGGATAATCTATCATAACGGCTTGGACCTCTGTGCAGAACCATAGAACTGAAAAACAAAAGCCGCTCTGTGATCGAAATCAGGGAGAGCGGCTGAGGTATTTGACCTACGTAGGCAGGCAAACCAAAAGAGAGGTATTAGAACGCACGTACCTCACGCGCGTCAAATGAGTCTACCTGTCCGTTAGATCTAGGATTTTTCAAAGATTACCCCCTTTCAGTTAGCCTTGTGATACTTCGTATTATACCGATCATGAGCAGTTTCGAAAAGAGAATGATGTTGTAATATGCTCAGTTATTGACCTGGCCTGAACGGCATATCTGAAAGCTGGGCTAACTGCGTTTCATCGAGCCTGGTTTGCAGGACGCCATGGAAGGAAAGCTGCTCGAGCCTTCCAGTTGATTTGCTCACATATTTCAGTGAATCCCAGTTTGGATTTTCGATGTCATACTGGCTTATCAATGATGCGCGTAAGTAAGCGCGTGTTTCATCGTCAGGAGTTTCGAGGGCATGCGCCGCTTCTTCGGTTGAGATAGGTTGCTTGAATATGCCTCGGTTCCTGAGAGCGTATCCCCATCCGACTTTGGTGTGGATAAGCCTGCCGCCATGAGCTCGGACACGTACGCAGTCATAGGCAAAGTCGTGACTTCGGCTTCGGGCGTCTTGCAATGATCGGTTACTTCCTTCTTCGCGCTCGTGCTCGATACTCATGCTAATGCCAGTAAGTTTTGCTGCCCAGTCAGCCCGGTTTGAGAGAATTGAGATAGATGCCTCATTATTGATCACTCGCCTCATATCGAGGCAGTATACATACAGTTCCTCGGCGATGTTCACCAGTTCCTCGGGCAACTCAACTTCATCACCGAGTTCAGTGAGCGCTATATCAGCGAGCTGCTGTTCGAAATCAATCGCTTTTAGGAGTGCCTCATTCGGCTTAATCGAGCCATCAGGCAAGAGATGAACTGCATTGGCATCTTTCGCTACGTCGAGAACTTCTGTAGTGTGAATGCCGACTAACTCATCGCGTAGATAGGTCTGGGCCAGGACGATTCCCAGAGCCATACTGCCTTTCCTGATGCGCGTAGCCCAATCTGAAATATTTGCGTCGTTGCTACGAGATTCGAAACGGCCCTCTCCAGACGCCTCATTGACAAACCGGTATAAAGATCCTGAATATCCATAGTTTTCTACGTGTTTCAAGCCTCCTACTTTTTGCGAGAATTCCGGTCCATCTGGGCCTATGAATCCTGCCCCCGTAACAAATGACCGATATCCATGGTGACCATTCAGTATGTCGCGCGCTAACGGCTTTTGCTTAAGAGCAAGCATCGTGACAGCAGTGCACCCAATATTATCATGAACGCCATTCCTACGGCCTTCGGCGTCGATAGTTCTGCGTTGAAATCGAACGTCTACTAGTTCTTCCGGGTCGTCTATAGATGATGTCACTGCATAATTCTGAGCAATTTCGGTCGCAAGGAGCTCGCTACCGCGAATGTGACGAGCAGCTGATTCTACCGTTCGGCACTCCGGTATACATATTTCCTGGTACTGTTGGTCGGGGTAGGCCCGGTAGCCATTATCGAGAAATGTTTGTGTTATGTTGAACCGCTCCGGGATAGAAGCTTGCATTTGAACAGGGTCTATTTTTTCAAAATCTCCGCTACCGTAGGAAACGTTGAAGCCTATTTCTTCTTCATTGCCGTAAGCGAGGGGGAGACGAGGGTCAAATTCTGAGTTGTTCATACGTTCATCCAGCTGATACGGCTATCATAACCTACTTTTGACAGAACCAGTAGCATCAGCTGAAGGTTTTATGGCTCGAGAATTTTAGCAACCGCCGTTGCATAGCGTTTGCCAACTATGTGGTCGACGCGCAGGGGGTGGATGGAGACGTCGCGCAGACGGGCAAGTTGTTTGATGTTGTAGGGCACGATGACTTCATCAAAAATTCCGTAAAAGATGTCGACAGGACATACCACATGCCGAATGTCGCTCACAATTGTTTGGTTCTCAATACATTGCTCGAGCGACCTCAGAAAAGGAGTCCAGGTATTGGCATTGACGACGAGGAACTTCATCTGGGGCAGAATACGGGTCAGACGGATGATGTTTTCGGGTGTCACTCGGGGGTGCGTCCTCATAAACCGGTAGGCCCTCAGGTACAGGGAAGTCCGCTGCCGGGCTCGGCGGTTGGCAATAGAGTCGGGTGTCATGTACACGGGCGGGCTGAGTAGGACAAGATGTGATACGCGGGAAGGGTGTTCGCGGGCATAGCGTGTTGCGAGGAGGCTTCCAAGTGAATGTCCGACAAGCGTAAATGGCTCATCCAGCTTAAGCCCTTTGATTGCCGCATGTACATTTTTGAGGTGTTCCTCCATGGTATAGGCGTACCACTGTGGTTTTGGAGAATCACCGAAGCCAATCAGATCTATGGTGATGCAGCGGTGGCTTTCTTTGAGCAAGGGAATTAAGTACCGCCAGTTGGCCGAAGACGAAGCCAGCCCGTGCAGCATGATGACTACTGGTCCGCTACCACCATGATCGTAGACGTGCAGCTTGTAGGGACGACGAAGGATCTTGTGTACGAAGACGGTTTTCCGAGATTCAGTGTAGGTTGGTTTCATGGCCATCTAGATTAAGTATAAAAGATTCATGATGTTTATGTTTGTCTGTGAAAAAACCTATAGCACGATACTCATGAGGATCATATGATGTACTTATGAAGCGCGAGGCTTCAAACACAAAGACTTGGACCTTGTCCAGGTCTTTTAAGTTGGGATGATTTTTACGGCTGGTTCTGTCTGCTGATGGCTCCGGCAGTTCTGACAGTAGCCTCGGAGCTCAAGCTGATGGTCTTGTAGTTCAAAGCCTGCTTCCTTGGCAAGTTGCTGCAGCCGCTGCTCGAGCGCGGCATTTTCGGGAAGCGAAACGACGGCCTCACAGCGCAGGCAGTGGACGTGGTGATGGTGTTGCTGAAACGAATCACTGAGCTCGAGTCTGTATTTCCAGCCTACGGCTATCCGGTTGACAATGCTGATTCGCTCAAAGAGTCCTATGGTTCGGTAGACGCTGGCCCTGTCAGTCTCTGGACAGCACTGCTGCAGGAGCTCACGCATCGTCAGCGGCTCAGAACTAGCCAGGACCCTAAAGACAGTTGCCCTAGGACCAGTCATGCTCAGCCCATGCTCTGCCAGCTGGCTGCGGACGAGTTGGAGCGGTTCAATCATGCTGCAAAATTATCACAAATTGCGACAGATTTGCAAATCCCGGCTAATCGACCGATACTAGTTGCCAAGACGTAAGGAAATAAACAACTATGGCAACATATTGGCACGTGCTCTTTTTTTCACTCATTGGCGGACTTTTCTCGCTGATTGGCGGACTTATCTTACTAGCTCGCAAAAAATCTACGAAGACCTTCGCGGACTATGCGACGCCGTTTGCGGCAGGCGCCCTCATTGCGGCGGTATTCCTAGACCTGCTGCATGATGGGCTGGAAGAAGCAGCTACGAGCACAGTCTTGATTGGAGCTTTGGCTGGGATTCTTATCTTTTTCTATGCTGAGCGTTTCTTGCATTGGTTCCATCATCACCACCAGCATGACGGCGATCCGGCTGTCAGCCTGATTGTTGTCGGCGATACGGTACATAATGCGCTGGATGGTGTAGCAATTGCGGCAGCTTTCCTGGTCAGTATTCCAACTGGTATCGTGACGACGATTGCTGTTGCTGCCCATGAGATTCCCTCTGAGATTGGTGATTTTGGGCTGCTGCTCTCGAAAGGCATGCGAAGAAGCAAAGTATTGCTCGTAAATATTCTCAGTGCTCTAGCGACGACAGCGATGGCCCTCTTGACCTTTGCGCTTGGTAGTTCCGACAGGTTGCCGCTTGGGGTGCTGCTCGGATTAAGCGCTGGCTTTCTGCTCTATATTGCTCTCAGCGACATTATCCCAACCATTCATGAGAGGGCTGTAACAAACAAACTCTTTGACATCCGGCCGCTGCTGCTCTTACTAGGTGTCTTGGTGGTTGCAGGTACAATCCAGATTGCTCATGGTTATATTGAGGTCGAGGAAGATCACGCCCAACCTGATACTTCAAATGAAATTCATGGTGACCACACCGCACCTGACCAACACCGCGACTAGTAAGGTACAATAGCTGTATGCTACTTATTCTTATTGGGCTGGGGGTAGCCAATTTCATTGGCCTTATATTCCTGGCGCTGAAATTCCAAAAACCAAACCTCGATGGAGCACTGCGTCAAGAATTTGCACAGAGCCGCCGCGACTATGCGACTGCAAACCGTGACCTTCGTGAGGAAGTAGCCAATGGCATCTTCCAAACCCGCGATGCACTCGATAAGCGTCTTGAGCAGATGCGCGACAAGAATGATGAGAAGCTTGAACAGATCCGCCAGACAGTTGAGGGCCGCCTGGAGAGCTTGCAAAAAGACAATGCTGACAAGCTTGAGAAGATGCGCTCCACCGTTGATGAAAAGTTACAGAGCACGCTTGAGAAACGGCTGGGCGAAAGCTTCAAACAGGTGAGTGATAGGCTTGAACAAGTCCATAAAGGCCTCGGCGAAATGCAAAACCTGGCTAGCGATGTCAGTGATTTCAAGCGTGTTTTGACAAATGTTAAAACCCGCGGCACATGGGGCGAGGTCCAACTCGAGAATTTGCTCGAGCAGATATTTATCAAAGACCACTACGACAAGCAAGTTATGCTGACGACGGGCAGTCGCGACGTTGTTGATTTCGCGATCAAATTGCCGGACAAGAGTAGTTCGAAGGGCTTTATTTACCTGCCGATCGACGCCAAATTTCCGCTTGAAGATTACCAACGGCTCTGTGCAGCCGAAGAATCGGGTGACAGCGACGCCTGCTCGCAGATGCGTAAGGCACTGGTTACGCGTATCAAGCTTGAGGCTAAGAGTATCAAGGAAAAGTATATTGTGCCCCCGCGGACCACTGATTTTGCCGTGCTGTATGTACCGATTGAAAGCATGTACGCGGAAGTGCTGCGCACGCCCGGTTTATTTGAGCAGTTGCAGTCCGAGTACCGGGTCACGGTTGCCGGCCCTACTACAATAGCTGCAATTCTCTCGAGCTACCAACTAGGCTTCCGTACTCTGGCGATTGCCGAGCAGACGTCACATGTCTGGGAACTACTGACGACCATCAAAAAAGAATTCGGTACGTTTGGCGACCTCTTGGACAAGACGCATGAAAAGCTCATCCAAGCGACAAATACTATCGAAACGGCATCTCGCAAATCTCGTACCATCGAAAGCAAGCTGACCAAAGTTCAGAAGCTGGCTGATAAAACGGCAGCCGAAGCCGAGGAAACACCACGGCTACTCGAAGTCGCCGTCGAAGACTAAGAACGTTCCAGAAGGTCGATGGTCAGTGCGGCTGTCCACGAGAAGTTGTCAGTGCCGAGTGGTTCGCCGGTGATCGGATCAAAGTATTCTGCAAAACCAGATTTCTCAACCATCTCAAGTGTCAGATCTGTAAGGGCTGAAGCATGATCTTTGTAGCCGTAGCGCTGGAGGCCGTCGATGACGAGCCAATTGATGTTGACCCAGGTTGGTCCCTGCCAGTATTTCATGGGCTTAAACCATTCGGAATGCACTGGGACAGTTGGTAACGGGAAGGCAGGGCCGAAGCCATCCTCATTTTCAATCAGATGCACGAGTTTGTCGGCGCGCTCTTTGGAAACGGTACCGGCATATAGTGGCAGGAGCGTGGCAACTGAAGGTTGTTGCAGCAGGTTGTGCGTGATGAAGTCGCGAGAGTAGTACTGGTTTGAAAATTCATCCCACAGTTTCTCGAGTGCTGATTCTGTCAGGAGCATGTGTTCTTCGAGGCCTTCAGGTAGGTGTACGCGCAGGGTCTTGGCAATACTGCGCAAGTGCTGGTTGGCGCGGATGAAAATTGAGTTGAAGGCCAGGTCCTCGATCATAAACAGGGAGTGGTCGAGGACTTTTTCGCCGTTGTAGGCCTTGCGGCGCAAGCGGCGCTGAATGTCAAAGAGAGCGAGGATTTCCTTGGTTTCGAAGCGCTCATCTATCGGTATGGTCTGGGTGTCCCGACGCAGGAGTTCAACGACCGGCAGGAGGTGGAGCTTTTCGATGCTTCGGATCCAGAGTGGCAGTTGGTGCTCGTGCAGGTATGCCATCCACGGCGGGGTATTATCCATACCAACTTCCCAGGGGTGGATCTGGAGCACCAGCCCCTCGCCGTGCGGGTCGCGCTCGTCATATAACCACTGGTGATAGGCGAGGAGCGCCGGCCAGACGGATTTGTACCAAGCTTTGCGCTCGGAACTAGTCAGCTTTTCACCGATCCGTACCACTGCTTCGGCGAGCATTGGCGGTTGGGTGATGCCGCTGGTCATAACGTGGTCTGGAGAGTTCGGGTTCAGCCAACTACGCCAGGCATTGCGGTCGGAACGGTACTTTGGGTCGTCATTGAAAATAATATTAGGTACCATGCCGTTCGCCCATTGTCCGCGCAGCAAGCTCTGTACCTCAACCATGGCGCGCTGTGTGTCGCTGTGCCGCAGGCCAATAGCTATGAAGCAGCTATCCCAGAGCCACTGATGAGGGTAAAGTTTGGCGCCGGGGACGGTATAGAGTCCATGGTCATTGCGCTTCAGAACGTCCTGGGCTGCTGCTAGCAGTGTTAGTTGGCTTTCTGTTGATTCGGAAAAATCTTCATTGGATCCGCTATGATCGGTTGTTGGGGGGACTTGCAGTTCAGTATCTTGCATATGCTTTTAGTATACTGCATGCTAATCAAAGTATGTGACAGGAGTTTTGCTAGCGGTAATTCGTGAAATTGATCGGAAAATCAAAGTCTTGACCGCGGAGCAGTTGCATGACCTGCTGCAGGTCATCCTTGCTGCTACTGGTAACTCGCACAACGTCTCCTTGGATTTGAGTTTTAACTTTCGGTAACGTGTCACGGATAAGTTTGGTGATCTTCTTGGCTTTTTCCTGGTCAAGCCCGCGCTTGAAGGGTACTTCTTTGCTGGCTTTCAGGTTGCTCTCGGTTATCTCCTTGGATACGTCGATGACTTTTTGGCTTTGGTTCCGGGCGGCCAGTTTTTTGCGGATAATCTCTAGTATTGCATCGATCTGCCATTCGCCGCTGCCGATGACACGAAGGCCCGTCCTATCGTTGTTTAGCCATTCGATGGCAGCCGGCGTGCCTTTAAAATCATAGCGGCTCGCCATTTCACGTTCCGTTTGGTCGAACACGTTGTTTATCTCAGCTTTGTCGTAGTCAGATTCAATATCAAAAGAAAATGTGGCCATGAAAGTATTGTAGGCGGATGCGTGCCCACCTTGCAAACATAAGCATTATAAAGTAGGCTGCAGATACAGGTAATATTCTAGAAAGGATTCTATGCAACGCACGAAACTCCATGCAGCACTACTGCTCGTCGCAGTACTGGCTGTAAGCACGGTCTCTGTGGTTCCGGTATCAGCTCGGAATGGCGCAGAAGATCGAACAGAAGTGACGACGTCCTCATCTCATTCCAGTGATTCAACGAGCTCCACTACCACTGATGAGAGTGGTGACACTCCCGACGATAGTGATGGCCGTATCCGGAGCGGTAATTCGGGCTCTGGCAATGCTGCACGCCAGGCCGCTCGTACTGAAGACAACACCAGTTCCGGTGACCTCCGTGAACGGGGACAAAAACTACTGACTGAAGAACGCAAGGGCAAATCTGTCAAAACTGCCGAACAGCGTAAGAAGTCATGTGAGGCTCGCCAAGATGCTTTGAATAAGAAGATAGCCAACTATGACCGGCATGCGACCAAACACCTCGCGACTTTTGATAAGATTTTTGCCCGTGTCCAAACGTTCCAAGAAGAGAAGAAACTCGATGCCGAGAACTATGACGCACTTCTAGCAACTGCCAAAGAAAAGCAAGCTGCAGCCGCTGCAGCTGTAGCCGCCCTCGATGAAGTCACGGTAACGGTTGACTGTGCTGCTGCTGATCCGGCTGCTTCCGTTGCCACCGTTAAATCTGCCGTTCAAGAAACAAAAACAGCCCTCAAAGATTACCGTACAGCTATAAAGGACGTTATCCGTGTGCTTTCTGCAGCAAAAGAAGACAGTGCGGACGATACCACCACAGATAACACGACATCCGGCGGCAGTATTGAAGACAACACAACAACTACGGAGGCAAACTAGATGAACCAACGATCACGTTCCCAGGCTGGTTTTGAGGCTGTCGGCGTTATTGTAGCGGTCCTGCTCGTTGCAGTCGTGGCGCTTGCCGGTTACAAAGTCATTACGATGAATAAGGCATCTCAGGACGTTGCAGCTACGAGCGAGCAAGCAGCACCTGAAGCCATCAAAACGAAGGCTGATCTCCAGCAGACTGAAAAGGCTCTGACCGACTCCGAGGGGCAGCTTGACAGTTCACTGAATGATGCAGCACTTGATGCTGATCTCGACAGCATGCTGTAGTAGCATTGACTTAGACTAAGGAGCGCCCGTTATCTGCGGGCGCTTTTTGCTGTTAAGCCGGCAGTATTCGTCGCGCTACTGGGGGCGATGCTGCTATACTAAGTGCCATATGTCATACTCAAACCCTCGTATTGCCCAGACTGCTGAAGTACTGAAAGCTCGACTCGAATCGCTCAACAACAAGCGGGATATTTTGAAAGCAATTGAACTGAAGGCGCTCTATGCAGAGCTGCCAACGCTGCCGCAGGATGAACGGGCGTCTTTCGGCAAAGAGCTCAACCACCTCAAAACTGAACTTACGGAACTGATGGAGCAGGAAGGCCAGGCTGAGGCGGCCGCGACACCGATCGATGTCACGGCCCCATTTGATATAAATGTCCCGGTGCAGCAACGTCCCCGATTGTTGTCAGTGGAACAAGGGTCCTTGCATCCACTGATGGAAGAACGTGAACGCATGCTCGATATCTTTTACCGGATGGGCTTCACGGCGGCTGAGTCACGGGAGATTGATGATGACTATCATATGTTCGGGGCGCTCAACTTTCCCGAAGGGCATCCTGCCCGCGATGATTACGATACCTTCATGACCGTGGAAACTGACCGGGATGGCAAGCGTTTCATTGCGCCGGCGCATACCAGCACGATGCAAAACCGCCTACTCCAGCAGTACCGGAGTAACCTTGACGAGGGCCGGCCGATTGCTGTCGTTGTGCCCGACCGAGTGTTCCGGAACGAAGATCTTGATGCTCGGCACGAACACACCTTCTATCAAAGCGAAGGCATCTATGTTGACCGCGGCGTCCATGCCGGGCATTTGATGGCAACGCTCAAAACGTTCCTGCAGGAGTATTACCAGAAAGAGCTTGAGGTGAAAACCCAACCGTTCTATTTCCCTTTCACCGAGCCTTCGTTCGAGTTCGCGCTCAGTTGTCCGTTCTGCGACAAGCAGGGCTGTCCAGTCTGCAGCCAGTCCGGTTGGATTGAACTCCTGGGCTGCGGCATGATCCATCCGAACGTGCTCAAAGCAGCCGGGATTGATCCGCTTGTCTATAGCGGCTTCGCCTGGGGCGGCGGTTTCGACCGGCTGGTGATGATGAAACACAATATTGAAGACGTCAGGCACTTCCAAA
>DATHYB010000079.1:0-4972 GCA_035459365.1 Candidatus Limnocylindrales bacterium | reverse complement strand
AAAATGAATCTCCTCCGCAAAACCGACCGTGAAAAGCTACTCAAATACCTCAGTGCCCTGCTCGACAAAGCGCCCGTGTTGCACATGAGCTTTGCGTCGGACCCGTCAGCTGCCTTTATGGACAAACTCGTCGTCTGGCTGCGACAAAATATCCACCCGCAGGTCCTCGTGCGCATCGGGCTGCAGCCTTCAGTTGCTGCCGGCTGTATCCTGCGTACGGCCAACAAAGAGTACGACTTTTCACTGCGCCAAGCACTCGACGACCAAAAGCCGCTGCTGATCGCAAAGCTGCATGAGGAGCTCGGTCATGAGTGATAATAAACATTTCGACGCTTTTGTGTCTAAAGGCAAGCCGATTGGCGAAGTGGTCGGTGCTGACCGTTTCTTAATCAGTGTCAAAGGCTTGCAGCCAGTTCGAACGCATGCCCTGGTCATGTTCGAAGATGGCAGCAAGGGCTTCGTGCATATGATCCTGCCTGACCACGTGGTGGTGCTGCACCTCGGTGCCACACCGGTACGGGTAGGGACAATGGCTGTTGTTCAGCATGAGACGCTGGTCTCAAAAGTCGGCCGCGGTTTTGTAGGGAGAGTAGTGTCCGTCAATGGTGATCCGCTCGACGGTAAAGGCCCGATAGCCGCCGAAGATACTTGGCCGATTTTCAATGAGGCGCCGATGCTCTACGAACGCGAACTGCTCGACAAGCAGCTCGAAACAGGCGTCACGGTCATAGATGAGATGTTCCCAATTGTCCGCGGCCAGCGTATGGCACTCATCGGCGACAGCAAATCGGGCAAAAGCGCTCTAGCTACTCAGGTTGCGCTTAACCAGCGTGAAACTGATGTAGTAGTCATCTATGTCCTGATTGCAAAGCGCCGCTCCGACGTCGACACCTTGCTGACGCGCCTTGAAGAAAACAATGCCATGGGCAGTGCTATCGTGGTTGTAACGACAATGTTCGAATCGCTGGTCACAAGTTACCTAGCACCATATGTGGCCTGTGCGATGGGTGAGTACTTGTGGCAAAAGAAAGACCAGGACGTGGTGATTATCTACGACGACCTCACTGGACATGCCCAGATCTACCGCGAAATTTCACTATTGTCGCAGACCAGTCCAGGCCGCGAATCGTACCCGGGTGACATGTTCTATGCCCACTCCAGCTTGCTTGAGCGAGCTGGCAAGCTGAACCGTAATCACGCGTCCATGACCTCCATCCCTATCGTGCTCGCCAACGGTGGTGACATCACGGCCTATATGCCGACCAACATTATGTCCATCACCGACGGTCAGTGGATTCTTGACATGAACGTCTTCCGCGACACCATGCGTCCGGCTATTAATACTGGTCTTTCAGTGACCCGTGTTGGTGGTGTCGGCCAGAGTAGACTCCAGCACGAAATCGCCGCTAAGACTGCCCAGGCGCTCAATGCCTATCGTCAGGCTGAACAGTTCGCGCACTTCGGATCGGAACTGGGCATGTCAGCCCAAAAGGACCTCGAGCGCGGCAAACACATCTACGAGGTCTTCAACCAAACACCAGACGACACCTACTCCCTCCACGCCGAAAACCTGATGCTCAGCATCGTCTTGAATCTTGATGACAAGCTAGTTCTTGATGTCAAAGCCCTGAAGCTTAATGTCAAAGAGTACGCTGCCAAAATCAAATCCGACGACGATTTCGACAAAGTCTGCGCCGAGCTAGTCAAAAAGTGCACCTCGACCGCAAAAGATGCCAAAGAGACAAAAGAGGCTAAGAAATGAAACGACCACAGGACATCCTCCTCGAAGAAAACGATATGAATACCATCGTAGGACTGACGAGCGCTTTTGAGTCGCTGGCCAGTATGCGCATTTCGCAGACCAAAAACCAAGTACTGCAGTCACAAGGGTTCTTTAATGAACTGTGGGCGATGTACTCGCAGCTGCGGGTAGACAGCCTATTTCGCTTTGGACGGAGCAAATCTGACGACGTGATCGACAAAGGTTTGATCATCGCAGTGACGGCTGAAGGCGGATTCTCCGGCGACATCGACCAGCGGCTGATCAAAGCCATGCTCGAGGACTATGATGAGACAAAACATGAAATAGTAGTCATAGGCCACCATGGGGCTATCCAGCTGGCGCAGTCCCATATTTCATTTATGAAGTATTTCAAACTGCCCGAGAAAGATGACAAGATCAATGTCCAGCCGCTGATCCAGATTCTTAAAACATATGCTACCACCACCGTGTACTACACCAGTTACGTGTCGCTGACAAGCCAAGAGATCAAAAAAATCGAATTGAACAGTGCCGTGCAGATTGCCGGTAGTATGGCCGTTGCCCAGGAAGACATCATCAGCGAGAAAACCTATATTTTCGAACCAAGTTCATTTGATGTCGTCGCCCATCTCGAACGGTCTATGCTCGAGATTACCCTCAGCCAGGTGATCCTGGATTCCAAGCTAGCCCAGTATGCCAGCCGCTTCAAGGCGATGACGGTAGCCAAAGAACGGGCCGATGAGGAGCTCAAGAGCCTGCACATGCTCTACAACCGCACGAAGCGCAACATTTCAGACGAACGCCTCAAAGAAATATTGAATGGACGGAAAAAGGTAGCTACAACATGAGTAAAGGTGTTATTCGCGCCGTCAAAGGCTTGGTCGTACATGTCGAATTCGACGACCAGTATCCGGAACTGCATGAAGTCCTGCTGGCCGACGATGAAGTCCGGTCGCCGCTACTGGTAGAAACAATTTTGGCGTCAGGTACGGTTATATGCTTGAATGTCCGGGCGGTACATACATTGACAAAAGGTATGGCTGCTGAGCGGACAGGCAAGAGTATTGAGATACCAGTAGGCCCCGAGCTAATTGGCCGGGTGGTCGATGCCATGGGCGCGCCGATAGACGGTCATCCGGCAGTTACCGGCGACAAACTGCAGTACCGTAATATTTTCCTGAATCCAGAGCGATCGAATAATTTTAGCGCCACGAAACCGGAAATTCTTGAGACGGGCATTAAGGTTATCGACTTCTTTACGCCGTTCGTCAAAGGCCGCAAGATTGGTATTATCGGTGGTGCCGGTGTTGGTAAGACGGTGCTTACCATGGAGCTCATTAACAACGTCAGCCGTTCGGGGGCGGGTATGGCCTTCTTTGCCGGTATCGGTGAGCGCATCCGTGAAGGCCACGAACTCTATCAGACACTGGGGGAGGCAGATCTGCTCAAAAACACCTGCATGTTCTTCGGGCAGATGGACCAGAACCCGGTCCAACGTGCCCTGATTGCCACGTCTGCGGTTACGCTAGCCGAATATTTCCGTGACGAGCACAAAAAAGACATTCTATTCTTTGCCGACAACATGTACCGTTACATCCAGGCCAAAAACGAGCTGTCGACCATCCTCGACCAGATCCCGGCTGAAGGTGGTTATGAACCAACGTTGTTCTCAGACGTGAAAGTGCTGCAGGACCGCCTGAGCTCCAATGAGAACGGATCAATTACTGCCGTTCAGACCATTTACGTCCCCGCCGATGACCTGTCCGATCCGGCTGTGCAGATGATCCAGCATGAGCTCGACTCGATTATCGTCCTATCCCGTAAAGTCGCCGAAGCCGGTATCCGCCCGGCCGTTGACCTGCTCAAGACTACTTCGTCCCTTCTGTCGCCGGACATCGTCGGTGAACGCCACTACGTCCTGAGCATTCAAGTGCAGGCTCTACTGCAGAAGTATGAGTCGCTGAAGGGTATCATCGCCATCATCGGTGAGAACGAACTTTCGCCGGCCGACCGGGCAGACTTTGCCAAGGCTCGCAAGTTGATCGAGTTTTTCACACAGAAGATGTTCGTCATGGAAAAGATGAACGGCATCAAGGGTGAGTTCGTCAAACGAGATGAACTCCTCAAAAACATAGAAGAAATCATCATCTAGGAAATGCGATGGCCGAAGAAGCGCTCGAAGTAAAAGCAGCACCCGATGAACAGGCTCAAAAACCCTCGTCAAAGACTGCCGAGGGTGTGCCGATTATGCACGTTCGCGTGGCCTCACCATTCAAAACATTTTTTGACGAGAATGCCCAAAGCATTTCCGGCGTAAATGGCACTGGTGCCTTCGACATCTTGCCGCATCACCACAACTTCATCAGCCTACTAAGCCCCTGCGAGCTTTCGATCGTGACCGACAAGGGTACGTCACGGATCAAAATCTCAGGCGGTATCATGCATGTCAAAGCCGATCAAGTTGTAGTCTTTTTGAACGTCTAGCTCCTTCTCTGAGTGAAGAGTACCCTTCGAGCATTAGTAAAACCAATTAATCATGGTATAATATTTAGAAGTTTGAAGTTAGACGTGATACGTTGCTGACACCCGAGCAATCCGAGGTCATCTTTGATAATACTCGCCAAGCTGTTCAAAACGGCATAATGAGGCGGTATCAAGATACGCTAAAAGCACTCTATGATGAGTGGAAGTGTGGTTATATGAATGGAGTGCCTATCTATACGCCCGAGGATTTAGCAGATTTCGAAGAAGTTGGCTTAGATCCTTATGAGGATTTGCAGTCCTATGGGGCTGCTATCAGCGCGGAGGCTCCGTTTGCCTTCGGCATTGATAGTCGAACTCATAATGTAACCGGTGATGCTGCAGCCCTCACGATGTTTAAGGTTGACACCCGGTTTGGCAGTGAGATAGAGTCATCATCGCTTGCCGTAGGTCTGGTAGGCGAGATAGGCGACGAAGAACCAAACAATTTCGTATTCACATCTTCAGATATTGCGTTTGTGCTCCAGTGTCTGAAAGCTCAGCGAAATGTTTGCCTTACATATGTCTCATTTGAACAAGATGATCAAGTTGAGTGGGTATACGGGCTCTAGCCCATCACAATGTAGTCGAATCCAAAGCTGCTGTTGGCAGGTGGAGCGTTGGTAGAGCAGACGCTGAAACCGCTCGTCGTACGATTGACGTAGTAGCGGATATCAGCTGCTCCGGAGC
>DATHYB010000078.1:0-2908 GCA_035459365.1 Candidatus Limnocylindrales bacterium | reverse complement strand
CTCGAACGTCCTGGCACGAGAGACCAAGAAGCCGTATGCTGACCCCATCCACTTTGCGAAAAGCAGGTTGGAACGGAACCCGTGGATTGTTCAAGCCCCGGGTTAACGACTGCTGCCGGAGCTGCAGACACATACGCAGGGGCGATGGCGGCAAGACTGAGTGCAGTCATTATAATGGCAGCCAATACAAGATAGAGTATGCGCGCACGGCCTGGCATATATGCAAACAGAACGGACGCCATCTTTGAATTGAACCAGTACGCCATATCGCGCTCGCCTCAGATTATAAGTTGTACCTCCATTTATTCAGATATTGACAAATTCGTCAAGTAGTATCTAATGTGCTTAAGCTTTCCTATCCCAGGCATGTAGTTCGCCGTAATAGCATGCATAAAATAAAACCCCAACACTATGGTCAGGGTTTTATTGGTGGCTCCTCCCAGACTCGAACTGGGGACACAAGGCTCTTCAGGCCTCTGCTCTACCAACTGAGCTAAAGAGCCGCCGAGGTATATATCAGAGGTAATTTTACTTTATTAGTATGTAATCAGCAAGCAGTAATTGCCCCAGGTATTGATTTTGCTACTTTTTCTGGTATTGTATAGCAATTACTGTGCTATAGATCATCAGGAGTAGTTAATAATGAATGAAATCAAGATTGAAAACGGAGTTTGTATAGCTTTCGGAGGAACGAATGCCCGAGTTGCGGATTGGGCCGACAATGATATCTCCAATTTTAGCTCTGTCGAAACTCCATCTAAACCAGATGAGTTCTTCAAGTGGATGGCACGGGGAGTCCTCAAAGCAGCCGATGATGGTGCTCATTGGGTAGTCGCTGGCTTCCCTGGCCCTGTCAGTTCTGACGGGAAGATAGTCGGACCCATGGCCAATATCCCTGGGCTCAACCAGAAAGAATATGATCTAGCCATGGAACTAACGAAAGCAGACCCTGCAGCTGGACGGATTCTTGAAGCAGGATATCCACTCGTAAACGTAAACGACGGTCCCCTGGCTTCACATTCCGCTGCCGCACGCATGGCTCAGGATAAACATGATAAGGTTGCAGCCCTCATTATAGGTACCGGCCAAGGCACTGGAATCGTGAGCCGTGACAAAGATAATCCACAGGTTTTCCGTGAAGACCGAAGCAATCCTACCGAAACCGGCCATCTGTCTTCAGATCCTCTCGACCCGACGGCAACCTTTGAGAACCAAATATCCGGACCAGCCATTGAACGCCGCACGGGTATCGATGCGCGCGACCTTGCCGCCGAACACCCTGTCTGGGGCGATGTCGGACGGAAAGCCGGCCAGTTAGCTCTCTACCTCGGTCTCATGAACGGCGCACAACTCGTAGTACCTACCGGTGGCGTAGGAGCAGGCGCATCGCATAAATTCCGAAATCATATGGAAGACACCCTAACTCTCGTTCGCGAATACGGTAATGCCACGCAAAGGAAGTTTGTCCCCGATGTAGCCTATGTGGATCCGAAGGAATGCCAAGTGTTTGAACTCTACGGCGCTGGTGGTATTATGGCTGACGTGTTATCACGTTAACCATATCTGATCAATGTATTTGGTTATGTCGCCTTCATTCTTAAGCCAGTCAAGCTCCAGAAATTCCTGCCTGGTCATGTACTGTGCTGAAGCTATACCGTCACCGCAGACGAAATCTTGAGACCGCAAGGTAACCGGCACGGCTATCCGGAGCGTCATGTAGCCGCGTCGTTGATTGTGGCCCCTATACAAGAATGCTACAGGTCCGATCGAAGCCACTTCCACGCCTAGTTCTTCGAATATTTCCCGCCTGAGCCCTATTTCAAACGACTCCTCGTGTTCCCAGCCACCTCCCGGTAACTCATATGCGCCCTTTTCTGTTACGAGCACGAGCAGCCGATCTTGGGCATCCTTGATAATTGCTTTGGCGGTAACCCGATAAAAGGGGCTTTCGAGGGAGTCGGTCATTATTGAAACTTTGCAATTATTTGAGGGCAGGATCACCCGCTTTGCGGGCCAGCGTGTTCGCTTCACTTGAAAGATCAGTCAAGGCCCCTTCTTTGGCAGAGACTTGCTGGCTCATTTCTGAACGGCGCTGCTTGAGTTCGCTCTTTTTGTCATCGATTGCTCTTTGAATCTGGTGCAATTGATGCGTTAGCGCACGTATTAGTTCTGTGTCGTCATGGTTGGCCGCCATACGAGTCATAATAGCCCGCTTGTCAGACTCCTGAGAGTCAATAAAATGGGTAGCGTCTCGTTCGAACATCTTGAAATCGCTCTGCATGCTGTTCATCTGGTTTTTGATTTCTTGGGCGGCCTTTTGTAGGTCACCGGCCGCTGCTTTGAGATAGGCGTCTGCTGCCATGGTAGCCTCCTTCTGTTACGCTGTTTATCTTTCTAATCTTATCTTGTAACGGCAGTCCTGAGCGATAAGAAATATCACTCTATACCTTTTCAAAGCGGTCTTTATCGCGAGTTTCAAGCTTGGCAATAGCCCGCTGCATCGGCTCGTCCAGTGCTATTCCTTGACTGTTGGCCAAGCAGAAAACACCATAGAGAATGTCAGCAAGTTCGTCTTCGAGCTTGTCGTGCACTTCGCCCGGCTTCTTTGGCTTGTCACCGTACTGGTGGTTGAGAATACGGGCCACTTCCCCTACTTCTTCAATCAGCCGGGCTAGCTGGCTCAAAGGGTGCCAATAGGGCTTTTTATAGCCCTGCAGCATGTCATTAATTTGTTTTTGGTACGCCTGAAGTGACATAGCTAGTTATTGCCGCGTTTGCCCAGCAGCACTACGGATGGCATCAATCAGTTCAACTGGGAATAGAAGCATAGTTTTTTGTGACGGTTCAGTACTAATACGCTCGAGCGTATTAAGCGTACGTAGGTTCATGGCACCAGGAGTGGATGCAA
>DATHYB010000077.1:0-5451 GCA_035459365.1 Candidatus Limnocylindrales bacterium | reverse complement strand
ATAACGACCGCCACCAAAGAGCGAACGATTATTCTCGGGGTGAGTGTCATTAACTTCGAATACGATATCAGTGTAGTAATCAAATCCGCGCATCAGTGTGACATCGAACATGACATTCGTGAGCCCAGCCGCTTTAAGACCTGATATAACCGTTTGTAATTGCTGTAATGAAGGGTGTTGCTGGACGGCCTCAGGCAATGCCGTCATGTCTTTCGCTGACAATATGGCGATGAGTCGTTCCGCAATGCCTGCTTCCCGTTGCGAAGGCGTACAGAGAGCATCAACTTGCACAATGAATTCTGTGTGGTCCATCTTGTGCATGCGGTCAATCAACTTACTCATAGAGTAGGCCTGTACCTGGTCAAGCCCCAAGTACTCCCGGAGTATATAGTCGGTAAACTTCCGGCTGTTAAGTTTGATGCTATACATATTCCGCTTTGCGCCGTAGGCCTGCATGATGGCATCGACCAACAGAATCATCTCGGTGTCAGCTTCCGGTCCCGCGACACCGAAGAGGTCAACATTGAGTTGCCAGTGTTCACGCAACCGTCCACGCTGTGGACGCTCGTAGCGCCATAAATTAGGGATACTGTACCAGCGCAGTGGATAAGCTAAATCTTGTCGCCGGGCCGCTACCATCCGGCTCACGGTAGGGGTCATTTCAGGGCGTATGGCGACACGCCGACCCCCGCGGTCTTCGAAGGCATAGGTTTGCTCATTAACAATCTCTTCGCCGGTTTTTGCGAGGTACAGTTCAAGTGGCTCCAGAATTGGCGCATCGTACTCTTCGTAGCCGAATTTCTCGACCGTCCGACGCATAACGTCGAACATATAGTTCTGTATGCGTTTGTCTTCAGGGTAAAAATCACGGGCACCTTTATATGGTTGGGTAGACAAATTCATAGCTGTCATTATAGCGCACTCCTAATTAATATGTCGGTTGAAGCTATTTGCTCATAGAGCGCATACGGTTTGTTATAGTATTTTGCCCACTCTTTGTCTCCGTATGAAAAGTGCCACCACTCTCCGTCATACGGCGCAAAACCAACAGACATCATCGCTTCTCTTAGCATCACTCGATTTTGTCGGGAAGCACTGCTAACAAAAGGAGAAAATGTATATGAATCTGGTACAAACTCCCATATTTTCGTGCCCATATCAAGAGAGCCATCTCGATGACAGATCTGAATATCAACAGCTGCGCCTGCAGGGTGGCCGGCGATAGAAGGTACGGCTATCATCCTGTGCACCGCTTCCTGCAAATGTTGACCTGTGTAGGTTTCGGCTAGTTGTATTTCAAAATTTGAAAACAAGCGTTGTTGAATTTCTAATGCCCGGTAGCCGTAAACAACTTCCAGCTTCAAATCAGGACTCTGCCAAGCTAGAGCGCCAGCTGCTTGTTGTAGACGCATAGCTACCTCCTTCCTCACCAAAATCTGATCGCCCGTATATTGCTTCATATCATCGCCTATTTGGTTAGCCGACAGCTCTGTCACCTCGGCTAGCGAAACGAATTGTTCTTTTACGGGAGCTACGGGGACATCAATGAGATCGGAATACTGCACCATCTTGTTTTCAAGTTCAAGATATTCTTGTCTCATGCCGTGTTCCTCCCAGCAAATATCCGAATCGCTTCCATAAGGGATGTGCCTCGTACTGAGAGCAGCAACTGCATCGTATACAGATTATCTGCCGTTTCCTCAGCGCAGTCCTGATCACTGCCGGACAAAAACGCGGCCAGCAGTTCCGCTGATTCCTCGCCCAACTTCTTTATTAGTCTATTCGGTTCACCCGCAAGAAGTTGCGTATAACTATCGCGCCGCCCTGATCTCGCTTCTCGAACGCGGGCATCGATAGCATCCAGCGCGCCTTGCATGAGCTGGTACTCTTGGTAATTGCCTCCTTTCTCAATATCCCCGCCAAGGGATGTATCGCTTTTCCAAATAGCCCCGATGGCAACTCTACCTAAGTCATCAACAACAATCTCCTGCCCGTTGGCCCGCAGTGTGTCGCCACTTTTTACTAAATCAACCACTGCTTCAATATCACTTCTGACAAAAGGCATTGCTTCTACAGAGCCGCGCGGTGATGCCACCACCCTAAGCGGACTGCCCAATTGCGCTACAAATGATTTCGTCGTACGAGGGTAACTGGTCGCTACATTGATAGTTTCACCCTGCTCTATTTTTTTCTGAACAGCTTCAACATTGCCTGAGGGGCAGGCAAGAGCGAATCGAACGGCTATATCTGCCAGCGGCTTAAAGTTCAAACCTACTTGCGCCTTATCTGTTAGTTCCTGATAAGTATCGGAACCCATAAAGCCAATTTGCTCTCTGTCAGATGTCTCGATTAAAGCAGGCATGTCACCCTCCCGTAGGAGGGCAAAACGTTTATCTGCTACATCTTGGATGAAGACAGCGCTCATTGCCCCTGAATGCCGGCATTGTCATATTATTGGTTGCTAAAAAGTCTAGTACAGCTTCCCTATTCTCTCCCTTAGGAAGTAGCACAGTACTGGCTTTTTGCCATTGCGCTTGTGTTTCAATATCAAATGGTCTCATTATCTTTTCCTCATGACTTATATACTGATTACATAAAAAAGCCGGAAGCGATGTCCGGCTTTTTTTATTTCTAGATAAATAAAAACTAACCGAGTCGCTCCGGCAAGATATGCAGATGATGCTGGTTCAGTTGATACTTCATATTACTCTATTATACTATATATGCTTGCGTTAGTCAATGGTGGGGATGAAAGGACTTGAACCTTCACGCCCGGAGGCACGTGCTCCTAAGGCACGCGTGTATACCAATTTCACCACATCCCCATGCGGCAACGAACATTATTATACGAAAAGCACTGCCATATGTACATGCTCCCGATAAACCGTAGCTTGTCGTTGACAATTAAGTTCATGGCCGTGATGATACTAGAGTAAGTAAAGGCCCCTCATGAAATTCTGGACTAAAGACCGTCAGCTCACGCCAAGTTGGCACTTCGCCCCCACTAGCTTCAAATTAGTTCTCGAGCATCTGACGACGATTGCATACCTGTCATTTCTGCCAGCACTGCTTCTAAATGCTGCCCTGGCAATGATTGTTGATGGCCAAAAGTTCGCGACTGGCAGCCGCCTCGACCAAGGGCTCGGTTTGTTTGCGCTCGCAGCCCTCTGGAGTCTGCTTGCACAACCAGGGTTTATATACTTTCAGGCTAAAGCGGTACAGGGTACTGCCCCGTCAACATTGAATGCATTCAAACACGGCCTCAGTAAATTTGTACCCCTCGCGCTTTGCGCCCTCTTGACGGGCCTCGCCGTGATAGTAGGCTTTATCCTCTTTATTATTCCTGGCTTGATTGCCCTGCGCGCATTCCTGCTCGCACCGTTCTATATAGTCGACCGTGACTTGGGCCCGATAGCGGCCCTCAAACAAAGCGCCGCTGATACAAAGCCAGTCAGCGCTTGGGTATGGGGAACAATAGGCGTTATTATTGCCTTCTCTTTTATGGCAGCAAGCCTTCATGATATAGCGGTTATTGGTCCAGCCTTGAGTCTGATTATCAGCTCACTATACGTCTTCGGACCAGCACTTCGCTATGCCGACATTACTAATCGTTTATCCCTCGATCAAAAGTCTGCATCACGCCTATAGTACACCAGCTGCAAGTCACCGTATGATTTCTGGCGGATTGGTGAGGCTTGCTTAAACTCAGGCATAGCTTCGTGCCCGGGCCACGACAACACGAACACTCCTCCCGGTTTCGTACGATAAACTAATTTCTGCAAGATGTCTCGTCGAAGGTCATTATACGGCGGGTCGCAGAGAACAATGTCAAAAAAGCTATCTGTATGTCCCGTTGCCCAACTACCCGCTTGGCGTCGGGTTGCAGAGACTTCTTCGTCTAGTCCTAAGCGCGCTATATTTTCTACGATAGTTCGGTATGCATTTTTGTCGAGATCAATTGCTACCGCCGACTGCGCTCCCCGGCTGATTGCTTCAAAACTGAGTGCTCCACTGCCTGCAAACGCATCGAGGACGGTTAACCCAGTGATGTCGCCAAGCGTGGCAAAGAGTCCGCCGCGCGCCCGATCCGACATAGGATGCGTTCGAGCCGTCCGGGGGCTTTCGAAGAGCCGGCCCCCAAGTTTTCCAGCAATAATTCTCATCTATCGGATTCCAGGCAGCCGGCATCCATGAGAGCGCTATACCAGGCGAGCGTTACAACCTGTACCATCCGAGGCGCTAGCTCACGGCGGATATCACGCACCAATTTGGGCGTCCAACCCTTGGCTACATAGCGGCGGTACAAGTCATGCGATCCTATCTCACGAGCGAATTTATAGAACACTGGTACAATTCCCTCTTCCCTAATCCGCTGCAAGTCCTCCGCCGTAGGCTGCGCCGTCGCCAGCTTCATTGGCCGCATGATAGTATATGCCCCGCCTTCGAACATGGCATGGTTCGTCAGAAGCCCTTTTGGCCCGATGAGTTGGTAGCTCCGTCGGAACGAATCTTTCGGCGTCATTCCCTTGACGTAAGCCCGTCCAACAAGACCCTTGCGGCTATGCCTGTCTTCGCCGCGGAGCAGTTCGAGCTCTTTTTCGTAAGGATAGTGGTGGGCTGGCGTCAAGCCGTCAACAAGCGCATGTGCCAGCCATGCAGACTGAAAAGCGGCGCGCACTTCGTCGCGGTCTTTCAGTGCCTGCACGAGTTCATCATAGTGCTGCTGTATCAGCGTCAGAAGCGCTGTATCAGTTTCATCGAATGGATCTATAAAATGCCAAGGCTGCTCAACATTTTTCTTATTTTTGAGTTTGGTCGAATCTGGTCCGTTATGACCTTCAAAATGTAAAATTTGATCCAATGCCGGAAAAAAACAGGACTCAGACAGAGTGCGCTTGAGATGGCGATAAGCCGTCCGGTCAATTTTTTGGTGGGCGTGTAGAAATACAGCGTACATTGTATTAGTTCAAATTCGTGACCGCCCGAAGGGTGGTGACGCGGTCGTAGAGATAAGGATATTGTAGCAGGTCAAGTCCCCTGTCGATACAGTTCTGTGCCGCCGACCGTGCGTCGGCAATCAGTTTCGTATCAGAGAGTTTTGCTACTCGCAGGTCAAGCTGGCCATGCTGCATCGTACCGTAGATCGCTCCAGGACCGCGGAGTTCAAGGTCAAGTTCTGCTAGTTTGAAACCATCAGTCGAACTCTCGAGAGCCCTGAGACGTCGGCTCGGTGCTTTCGAATCACTCATCATGAGATAGCAGTAGGCCTGGTACATTCCCCGGCCTACCCGTCCCCGGAGCTGATGAATTTGCGCCAGACCAAAGCGCTCGGCTCCTTCAATCATCATGACCGTAGCATTTGGCACGTCAACACCAACTTCGATGACAGTTGTCGACACCAGAATGTCGAGCTTGTGAGCCACAAAGGCCGCCATAATGCTATTTTTTTCC
>DATHYB010000076.1:0-3091 GCA_035459365.1 Candidatus Limnocylindrales bacterium | reverse complement strand
TTCATCATCCGTAAGGAGCGCTTGCGAGGAGCCTTACGAGCATTCTCAATTGCTCGGGCAAAGCGGCGCTCAGCATCGCTATCCGCAAATCGAGCAATCGGTTCGGCAGCCAGCAAATGCAACTTTTTGGTCTCATCAATTTCTTTCATGACATCGAGGGCGTACTTCTCGATGAGCCATTCTCGACCGGGCGCAGTTTCAGCGATAGCGGTGATATGCCAGAGGCCGTCACAGACTTTGTCACTCGTCATGACATGCAGCGGACTGACGACCAGCAGGGCACCGGAAGGCAAGCGGCGGTTGGTTGAAACTATCAGCTCCAGGCCCTTGTCGAGGTCTTGGACAAATACCTCTATCGCCAGCGTTCGGATACCTTTCGGCGTGATGCGCACGGCCTGGATGTGCTGGTTGTTCACCCAAATCACTTCACCATTCAGACCGCGAACGCGGGTTGAACGGAGCGTCACTCGTTCGACGACGCCCTGCATTTCCCCGAATGGCTCTATCTTGACATGATCTCCAACCGCATACCACTGCTCAGCCATCATAACGCTTCCCGATGATATATCACGCAGGGCAGGGCTGAGGGCACCACCGATGATGATCGCCAGCAGGGCACTCGCACCAATCAGAGCCGTCGGTTGTTGGTTCGGATGTGTAAAGATCCACCAGAAATATAATGCTAAAAGCACGAGCAGCGTACGAATGATAGCGATTGACAACACTATTATTGTTTCAAACCGCCGCAGCCGGTTAACAGTACTCAGATCATCGGTTTTATCAGCGTGCCGACCAATGGCTACGACAACCTTGCGGAGTACGGCAGCTACCAGCCGGCCCAGTACGATGCCTGTCGTGAGGCATAAGATGAGGACAAAAATTGATTTGGCACTAAAAAGCGATGAACTGATGCGCTCCAGCGTCGCGTTGATCTGCTGTAATGTCTGGCCTTCAGCAGCCAAACCTAAACCAAACAAAAAGATAACCCCTCCTTCTTTTACTTTTTTCCTACCATTACTTTCAGTATAGCAAGCGGAACGGGTGATTGTCAGGTCCTGTTATACTACAGTAATGCAAGATATCACTATCGCCGTTCTGATCGGCACCACGAGAGAACAACGTCAATCCGACAAAGCCGCCCGCTATATCGCGGATTACGGGACAACGCTGACTGGGGTCACGACCGTGCTTGTTGACCCGAAAAACTTCTCGTTTCCAGGGGACGGGAACGATCCGGAAGGCAAAGACCCTCGCTATACGGCAATCACCGAGCAGGCCGACGGCTTTTTTGTGGTCGTTCCCGAGTACAATCACAGTTTCCCGGGCAGTTTAAAGCGGATGCTCGACAGTGAGCTTGAGACATACAACCACAAACCAGTAGCTTTCGCAGGCGCTTCTAGTGGCGGCTGGGGCGGTGTACGGGCAGTCGAATCATTGGTGCCGGCAGTACGGGAGACTGGTTTAGTGGTCCTGTCTTGGGATATATATTTTCCGCACGTCCAGGATTTGTTCGACGAACGGGGTGCGCTCAAGGCAGAGCAGCGTGAGCGCTACGACCGCAATCTTGGCAAGCTGTACGAGGAATTGCTCTGGATGGCACGGCTGTTCAAGCAGGCCAAAGCCAATCAAGCCGCAGCTTGAGGCCCTTGCAGGAGATAGGCTTTTGGCCTATACTAAACACTTATATTTATGACAACCGCACCACTCCGTAACACTACTTGTAACGACTAGCGATGCACCCCGTCATACTTCTCGCAATTGCGTTTGTTTTGTTGCTGTTCGGCGCCATTTTCTCTGGTTTGAACATTGGGCTCATGATGGTCCGGCCGGCCGAACTGAAGCGGAAAGCCAAGCAGGGCGACAAAGTAGCCGCTAGGCTGTACCGCTACCGCAAAAACGGCACCTACTTGATTGTCTGTATCTTACTGGGAGGCGTGGCGGTCGTTGCCGCCTTGTCGATCATTCTCGAATCATTATTCGGCGGGCTTATCGCCGGCATTGTCACCACCGGCGTCGTAACGGTGTTCGGCGAGATTTTGCCGCAAACTATCTTTGTGCGCTATGGCTACCGTTTCAACCGTTACTTCTTCTGGTTGCTCGATATAATCTTTGTGCTGTTTTATCCAATCGCAAAGCCACTGACACTCATGTTGGACCGCGTGCTCGGCAAAGAACTGCCGACGGTCTTTACCCGCGAGGAAATTACCCATCTCGTCGAAGAACACGCCCATACTTCTGACAGCGCGATCGATGTCGACGAAAGTCGTATCGTCCAGGGAGCACTCCAGTACAGTACGCTTGGAGCATGTGATGTCATGACGCCGCTCAAGCACATAGACAGCGTATCGATCAAAGACACTATCGACGTCTCTATGTTGTCGCGGCTCAAACGGTGCGGCCATTCACGCTTCCCGGTCCAGGACGAAGGTTCGGGAGATTTCCTGGGAATTTTGTACATGAAAGACCTGCTCGGTGAAGAATTGCCCACTCCCGTATCACACGCCTACCGGGATAAAATCTACAGCGTACCAGAGGAAAGCCCGCTCGATACGGTACTGAGCAGGTTCATCCAGACCAAAAGCCACCTCTTCCTGGTCCGCTCGAATGATGAAACCGTGGCTGGTATCATTACAATAGAAGACGTAATTGAACGAATTCTCAACCGCGATATCGCCGATGAATTCGACAGGGAGGACTAAGTGGATAGACTACGCTATTACGCAGATTGGCTTTTCAAAGACCTGCATGGACGCCGGGGCGGCTATATCATAGGTGAAGTGCCCAACCTGCCGCTCATCATCTTCGTTATCAGCCTCATGCTCGCCGTCGTCCTCTATCCGGGCTTTCTACAGACGATGTTCATAATCCTAGCCTATGCGTCGCTCACGTATTGGAGCTATCTGGAGGTCATCAGCGGCCGCAGCCGGTTTCGAAAGCTGCTGGGCATACTCGGCTTTGTTTCTATCGCCCTGGCGCTAATGCTGCGCATTGGTGTGTAGTCGTTGCGCTTTGGGAAGTCGCAAGGTCCCACAAGAGACGTTACTCATAGGTGTTGATTATAACAGATTGGAATAAGAGCCGTTCTGTCCTG
>DATHYB010000075.1:0-10289 GCA_035459365.1 Candidatus Limnocylindrales bacterium | reverse complement strand
CCTTGGCAGATTGTATATAAACAGCCATGCGGATATTCAACTATGCAGCCTGCGCTTCGATAGAATGCTTAGTTATTTCCATACTACATGCGTGGTGGTCATGACAAAACCTCTCGCACTGCTGGGCAATTTCTTTGTCCTCATAATGCAGCCCACACTCAGGACATTTATGAGTTATTGGTTCGCTCTTGGTGTAATGATAACAAAAAGACCTCCGATAGAGGTCATAATGCTTATGGAGGGGCATAGTGGAAACTATTGGAACTAATTTATACCGCATAAAACCTACTACTTCCCCGGTGCAGAACCAAAGTCATGCTTAAACTTATCCTGCATATGTTTCATAACCTCTTTGAGATCAACTCTTGACGTATCAACTTCATGCCACACACTATACTTTTCTTTAAGTCCTGGTAAATTAGCTACATGCTCATCTTTCCACGAGAGCATCGATTCATATACATGCGCATCTTTAGTAAAAAATGTTAGCTCGTGCTTCATATTTCCGGACAGTATCTTTTCTTTTATAAATTCCTCAGGAGGATTTGCGCGTATAACATATACTCTATAATTCAGCCCTTTGAGTTTATCAAGTACGTCTATATTTGTTGAAATGTTAAAATCCAAGAAAAGGTTATACTTATCTGAGACTAAACGTTCCATGAGTCGCGCCATAAAGGGCCGCACTTCTTTGAAGTTGTACCCTGCACGAAATAACATCTCTCGTATGTAATCGCTCGATATACGGACGGCTCCCGCTATATCCGCCAGAGGAGTGGTTACAGTACTCTTACCGGACGCAACTAGGCCAGTTACAGCAAGTGCTATAGGCTGTCGGAGATCTGATGGCTTTTTACCATTAATGATTTCAACATAGTGTGACTCCAACATTTTTTGCATCTCATTATCTGTTATATCCGGCAGTAACATAAATGAGCGGAACCCATCAAAATAATCAGTCAATACCTGCTTTAGAAGAATAGTGGCCTTGGCGTCCTGCAGTTCCTGTGCATTACGTATAATGGTGTACCCTTCACCTTCAAATACTTTTAGATTTTTTTCACTGACTGGCGTAGCCACGAAGTAGTATACGTCCCAGTCTTCGCCATGTACTTCTTTAGTTTTACGGCATTTTCTATAAAACTGAAGTTGCTCTTTTTTTAATCCCAAATTCGTTTCTTCATTAATTTCTCTGACTGCTGCATCAATTGGTTCTTCGCCAGCTTCAATATGTCCACCGAATGTAGATATAAGCCCCGGATTAGTGATGCCCGGTTTATTGTCTCTTACTTGTAGTATAAGCGAACCATCTTCACGGACGAGAATTATTTCTGCATTCGCCTTCATGTTGTCTATGATAGCAAAAAACTCCCAAAAGGGAGTTTCAGTTGCAGTAGTCCTACTGGGTTCATCTGTGGAGGGTCCAGTGGGGCTCGAACCCACGACACCCTGCTTAAAAGGCAGGTGCTCTAACCGACTGAGCTATGGACCCATAAAATGCCGGTGGCATTTTATGTAGACGCGAACGAAGTGTCCTGAGTATCTGCATAAAACTGTTGTGCCGACCATGCGCGTTACAGAAATAACTCCTTATATTATCCGTATTTGCGTCAAAAAGTCAATTGATCGAGCCCTAGTGGTGCTTGCCGTGTTTCTCATCACCGCCGCCGTTTTTGGGCCGATGCAGCCACAAAAAGAACAAACTAAGCAGCGTACTGATACCCAAAATCAGCGTCTGTAGGTTCTGGAGCTCACGCCACAGCGGCTCGTCAGTGATTGCTCCAATCAAATCTCCGGGCAGCAGCGGCACGGCCAGCAGCACCGTGAGCAGACTAACGCCAAGCGCTGGCAAAAAGTTGAGGACAAGTTTCGCGCCGCCCCGCACTGAATGAATCATAATCACCCCTGTCGCGATAACAGGCAGGAGCAGCAAAATCAGGTTGAGATAACCGAGAGTCGGCGGGGCGCCGTGCGTATTGGCGGAAGCACTGGTCACGATCTTGGCTGCATCATGGCCAATAAACTCAACGAGAATATTACCCAGACACAGACTCAGGAAGATTTGGGCGGCATTAATGCGCAGCCACATCAGCAGGATGATCGGCACGGCGAGCAAGGCCACCAAGATATAGAGCGGGTCCATACTAGCTCTACTATAGCATAAGCAGTGTGTCTACAGCTTAACGAGCTGCCCAACCTTAAACCCACGGAACTCAGCTTGCCCAGCTGCGAGCTCCAGAACGTCAGCCGCCACAGCACAATACGCCTGAGGATAGGTACGCGGCTCAAGCTTAGACTCGATTTTTACGATCCGGCGCTGCGCATCTATCCACAAAATATCAATCGGAAAGCGCATGCTTTTCATCCACATGCAGCGTTCCGCTACCACGTCATTATCAAACAGCATGCCCGCCCACGACGGCAAGCCATTGCGGCCGCTCAGCCCTTGGGCCTGTTGCTCGGACGTCGTTACCACATCGACGCGGTACGAGATATTGCTGATACTGATCGTCCGTTTCGGCAACTGCTGCGAGGTCGTATCAAGCACTGACCATAGCAACCCCAGAACTACCATACCGGCGACAGTAGCAAGTACGAAGCGTTGTCGTGGCGTAAGCACCATCCCTAAGCGCCCACTTTATCCTTGTGGTGTTTGCTCTTGGCGTTCCGCTCAATATACTCAATAATTTTGGTAGCCACGTCGCGGCCCGTCACCAGTTCCGGCGTCTTGATACTTGCCGAAGAATTTACTTCAAGCACCTTTGGCCCATCCGCTGACCGCATCATGTCGACACCGCAGACTGGCAAGGCCATCGTCTTGGCTGCCTTAATCGCTGTTTTCTCTTCTTCGGGAGTCAGCTTAATCACCTTGCCGACACCGCCCTGATGCGTGTTTGACCGGAAGTCGTCATCCAGGCTCTGCCGCTCTATGCTCGCGACGACCCTGCCGCCCACTACCAGCGCCCGGATGTCCGTACCGGCAGATTCTGCGACAAATTCTTGCACCATGAAGTTTACACCCTCAACATAGAAAGCTTGCATTACAGCCTTAGCCGCTTTTTTAGTTTCGGCGAGAACAACCCCGTTGCCATGCGTACCGCGCGCTACTTTTATGATAACCGGCGCTCCACCGGCTAGTTCAACGACCTCATCCAAATTAGCGGTCTCTCGGGCAAAGACTGTTTTTGGAATATTAACGTCCGAGCGAGCCAGAATCTGATACGAGCGCAATTTATCGCGCGACCGGTTGATTGCAATAGAGCTTGCAGTAGTAAAAGAGCCTTGCATCTCAAACTGCCGCACCACGGCTGTTCCATATTTTGTATAGGTCTGGGCAATACGTGGAATAATCGCATCAAAGCGGGGCAGGGCGTCGCCGCCATAATAAATGACCGGCTTCCCCCGCTCCATGGTCATGTAGCACTTTGCATAATTAATGACCGACACTTCATGACCACGCCCTTCGGCCACATCACGAAGTCGCTTGGTCGTATAATTATTGATGCCCTTACTCAGTATGGCGATTTTCATTATGCACTGTCTCCTTCATCGTCATGCTCTTGGTTCATTCTGACATCTACTAAAAACGCTTGCTCCCGCAAAAAACGCCGGCCTATCAAGATAGGCTTCTTCAAGTCAGACCTATCCGAAATGCCTATCCGTATTGGGTATTTTTGGCCATCAATAACAATACTTGTATCGATCAAATATCGCTGAACCGTATGCCCTGTCGAACTCCGGACTGATATCTTTTCAAATGTTTCAGTTTCGGTAGCCAAGTCAGATTTACCGAGCGGGCAAAATGTGAGAATTCGCTTCCGCGTGATACCGCGGCGGATAACTTTTATATCCGTACAGTGCAGCGCACCGGAGTACGCGCCTGTGTCAACCTTGGCTATTTTATCAATAACACCTAGGTCCGGGAACGAGACTACCTCGAAAGAGCCTACTATGTTGTCAGTCATCCTGACCCTCCTGATGTAATCGTATATCTATCATAGGTGCCAATTTGGCAAGTATGTCATAGTTGTTCCCGTCTCGACAACTATAAAACAGCACGAGTATGGGGGACATATTGAACTCAATGAAATGATAATTGTCTTTTTCAGCAGGCTGACGGTAATCCTGCACGAACATATCTACTACTACAAAGCCGTCCCCAAGCACCTCGGCGAGCCGTACCGCCTCATCCTTGTATGACTGATGCAAAGTGTCGCTGATATTGAATAGCGACGCGCCGTACCGGATCATGGCACTGCTGCCAAGTTCAATAACCTCACCTTGAGCCGGAATATGCTCCATAGTGAAACGGCTAAAGTCAATGATTGATGCGTCGAGATCCGGGTACGTACTAAAACGAAGATCAAGTTGTCGGCGTTGCTCGTTTTCGCGGGCTATCAAAGTTTCAAGATTACTTTGGCCGTCACCAATAACGCGAGGTGTCTGCCGAACCAATGCAGCGACAACTTGGCCATTGATAATCGCCAGGCGAACTTCTTCACCAGACACCTGTTCTTGCACGAGCGCCGCCTTTGAGAAGACTTTTGCTTCATCAATAGCTTTTTTAAGTGTTATTTTGTCCGTGATATTCAATGTCAAGCCGCGTGCCAACGAAGCATTGTTTGGCTTGACGATAACAGGACCGTTAGCCATGAGGTCCTCAATGCCGGGTGTTTCCGTATTTTCGTCAGTCACGTAAACCGTTTTTGGGTATTGTATGCCAAGTTGGTCAGCTAACTCATAAGCTAAAATTTTACTATCACTAATGGGGCGTGCCGTCGATGTTGGAAACGGATATTGAATGTGGGCATTGGAAGTACACCATACCTTTCCGCGTGGCGAAGTAAATACGGTGAACGACCTTCCGTTAAGTATAAGACCCTGCGTAGTATAGCCTCGCTCACCAAGCGCCATTTTTAGTAACTCAATAGATGCAATACCAGGTATAAATGCCATCGAGGAAATTCCTATTTAATCTTGTTTTTATGAGCGCTGCACCAAGATGGTCAACTATTTTGTCTTATTATAACATTATTGGATAAATATATCAATGATTCTCCTTTGTGACACTCACCTGATCTGCTATAACCAAGGTATGCTTTGGATTGTCGGGAAGCTATTTCCAAATTTCAGTGATTACCTTAATACCCATAACATTCCGTATGGGGTTATGTGGGACGTCAGTCTTCCCGTGCCTGCGTCATATAACATGCCGCTTATCAAACTTGACTTCAGTCATCCAGAAACTTTGGGCGCTCAAATTGCACGCATATCACCTCCCGCCCCCATACGTGCGATTACCGTAGCCGGCTATGAGAATTACGTTGTACCAGCTGCCTATATCGCCCAGGCCTTACGATTGACAGGACTTACTATAAGTGCCGCTCAAGCTGCAACAGACAAGTTAAAGATGAGGGCAGCATTTAGTCAATCTTGTCCGCATTTTAGTTCTGCATATAGCTCAGTAGAATCATGGCAAGATATTGAGCGCTTCATTGCTACCAATGACTTCCCTGTCATGCTCAAACCGGCTAGTCTCATGAAATCACTTCTTGTCACCCGCAATGATTCAATCGACCAACTTCACACCAACTATAAGAATCTCTACCAGCACCTTGACGAGATGTACGCCAAATACCATGTAGCTACCGAGCCTCGCATAATCATCGAGAGTTTTTTGGCTGGCAGCATGCACACTGTTGCCGGATTCGTCGATAAAACAGGGTACTCACTACTCATTCCCCAAATAGTAGACTGCCTTACAGCAGGAGACATCGGAGTTCGTGACACATATCTTTTTAGCCGCCAACTGCCAACCACATGTTCAACGACCCAACAACATACTATCATGCAAGCTGCTCGAGCAGGCGTTAAAGCGCTCGAACTCACCAATACCCCGGTACATATAGAAATAATGCTCACTCCCGCAGGACCAAAAATCATCGAGATTGGCGCTCGTATAGGCGGCTACCGGGCTCGCATGTACCAGCATGCTCTCGGTTATGATTTATATAAAGCAGCCATTGATACCGCCTACGGAAAATCAGTTGAAGTAATTCCTCAGCGGCCTGCTTGCTGTGCTGCCCTAGAGCTCTTCCCTGATAAACAAGGACTTTTCATAGGCATAGAGAATGAACACAAACTTCAGCAACTACCGAGCCTCCGGCACTTTTCGCTCAAATGCCGTAAAGGTCAACATATAGGAATAGCCAGCCAAGGCTATAAAGCAGCTGCCGTTATCATGCTGGTACATGACAGCCGGAAACAATTAGACCTCGATATTCAAATGGTTCGTCAATCAGTTAAAGTTCTGATTGACTAGTCAAATCCTTGAGGTAAGCATCTTGTGTTGTGGTATGCGCGGTCCTTAGGAAATATACATCCTGGTTGGTCCGTTGGCATACCCCGCCAGATTCGGACTAAAGTAGTATAGGCAGTTTTCTTTTGTTTTGAGATCTGATCATCGAGTGGTTGATCAGCCTTATAACTATTCACGAGCCCCAAACGCCACATAATCTCAAATGAGTCCCGGAAGTCCCTCTCTTGCCCATCGTAGCCCGCTGATAAACCGATGGCCATTATGTACGACTCACCTTTTGGCTTCGGCATGCCATGATAGAGCGACGCCCAAACCGTTGCAAATGGTTCTTCAAATGCCACATAACCCGGAAGCCCAAACTCCGCCAAACCAGAACCCAGCATTCTTCCCCGTACATGGCGACCAACATGAATTTCGCCTTCATGCAGTTCGGATTCTATTACAGCTTCATGCTTTAGGGCAGATGCAGGCCGATTTTCTCCTATCTCCATTACCAGGCCTGACTGTTTTGCGGCACACATAGTTCTATTCGGCACAATTTCACTGCGCCAGCCAGCTTCTGAAAAATGTTGATAGTCCAGATAACGATCAAATGAATCCCTCATTTCTTCTACTGTGTACGCATCTTTAGCGCCAATTTCTTCGAAGGCATAGGCTAGCGCATGGCCGCATGCTTCCTTGATAATTTTCCGGTAATAATCTGCTACTTCCTCGCTCATTTCGAACTGAGGTATTTTCTAATACAGAGGCATATGCATCTGCTCCAATAGCCACTGCGCAATATCATGCGCCGGGTGCTCGGGTTGCTCAACAATATCTAACGCTTTTGCTAGTCGCTTATCAATGAGTGTTAGTGTTTCATCACGGTCTGGCATACCATAACAATCTCGAGCGTTCCATTTAAGGATGCCGACACAATCGGAACGCTCTTCCTCAGACAGATTTCCTTCCGCTACTACTGCGGCAGTCTCCAAGAAATTTATCTCCTTTAGACGTAGTTGAAGCATACTGGCCAGTAATTCATCCTCATTCGATAGGGCGACCTTATCCTGGTTATCCGTTTCGAGCAAGTTAAGCTGAGCCTGAGTTAACGTATACAACTGCCGTCGGCTATCCCGCTCCTTATGAAAATTAGGGCAAAAGTTCAGGCGAGGATTTCTGATGTCATCGGTCAAAAATAGCTGCTTTTGGTGTTCGCGGTCATCGGCGGCCTCGCGCATCTCGGACATATCACCACTCACATCAAATGTTTCATAAGTCTGTAGTGGTCCAGCATTATTGTAGCCAGCCACTACGTGTTCTGTCAGGGCTGGCATTTCCGAAACTACGATAAATTCAGTTCTCTCGCTCATTATCGAGAGATAATACCATACATAAGGGGTTTTTTACAATTACTGGGCGGCTGTAGCAACCCGAGTATAGATAAGATAAATCACACCAGCAATGACAGCGATAATGCAGAACATCATCGGTATAAAGCCCTGTTGGCTAGGCATAAGCTTTTTCATAGTCCTATTATGCCCTCAGCTCCGAAATAAAACAATATGAAAGAGCATAACTTGTTTGTCATACGTGCAATATGGTGTATAATCTCGACTAATGTCCACACCTGAAAACCCTGAGGGATCATCCAAATTTCCTGAATTATATGTATCTCCTACCGATCGGCAATTGAGTTTTTCAGAAGGCTTAGCCTATGGCTTTGGCATTGCGCAGCGACTTCATGACTTGGAGCAGCAAAATGTACGGCTGAATGATGAGGTAGCCCGAATTAGATCAGAGCGGGACTATTTTGAGCAATTAGCTCTTGAAGCTCGGACCGACGAACTGACAGGCAAACCAAACCGTCGAGCGTTAACTTCAAGATTGGATGAGCTCACAGAAGAACGCCCAGGTGAATTCGGCCTGCTCTTTGTGGATCTCGATGGACTTAAGAGAGTGAACGACACAGAAGGCCATGAAGCCGGGAACGAGCTCATACGTAGAGCTGCTGATGTACTAGACGACAATCTTCGTACCGACCGCGAAGAACCCGATACAATTGCACGAAGCGCCTTTAGGCTGTCAGGCGATGAGTTTGTGGTTGTACTGCCAGGTGTTACTGATTCACAGCAATTAGAAACCGTTGCACGGAGGCTAGAGACAGACCTCGAAGAACAAGATATCCGTGCATCCTTTGGTGGCGCCCTCCATGAAGATTCAGAATCAGCAAAAACTATTATCGCCAAGGCCGACCAGGCTATGTATGATTCGAAAGTGCAGCGACGCCGCGCAGCCCAAGAGGCAGCCCGGCAAGAATTATCTCCTGAAGCACGTCAGACTACGGAAGAAGCAATCCAAATGCTCGGCCAGATTGGTATGGACGTTGATGATTTCTATCGGCTCTATGGCAATCGCAGTCGCTAAGGTCTAGCTCCAAAACTTCCGCTTCGGCTGAGCTTCTTCCCTGAAAGCTTGCAAAAGTTCCTGCTGGCGCTTGGTGAGTTTAGTCGGCGTATCAAGGACAATCGTCACAATGTGGGCACCCCGGCTTTTGCCCTTGAGCACGGGAACGCCGTGGCCCGAGAGCTTGAAATCGCTGCCACTCTGCGTGCCGGCTGGTACTTTCATACGGATTGGTCCGTCAACGGTTGCGACATCGATCTCTGTACCAAGTGCCGCGTCGACAAAGTCGATATGTTCGTCGCTCAGGATCAGGTCGCCTTCGCGGGTGAAATGTTTATGCGGTTTGACACGCACACCAACGTAGAGGTCGCCCTTCGGTCCATTGGCAATCGCTTCGCCGTGCTCACGCAATCTGATGGTCGAGCCGTCGTCTATGCCAGCCGGTATCTTGAGCATGGTTCGCTGCTTTTTGGTCTGAGTTCCCTTGCCATGACAGACAGAACATACCTTCTCCGGGATCTGGCCACGGCCGCTACAAACAGGACAGAGGGCTGCCTGCTGTATGTTGCCGAAGATAGTCTTGGTGACTGAGACGACCTGTCCTGATCCGCCACAATTATCACAGCGTTTCAACTGGTGACCTGGCTCGACGGTAGTACCTTTGCAGTGCTCGCAAGTATCCTCGAGTGTCAGATTAAGTTCGACCTCAGTACCAAAGACGGCTTGTTCAAACGAGATTTCAACGCGCGTCTCCACATCCCGGCCGCGCTGTTGCCGGCGTCCGCCAGGCTGTTGACCACCAAAGAAACTACTGAAAATATCTCCAAGGCCGAGGTCACCGAAGTCAAAGTTGACGTTCTGCCCCTGGCCGAACCCACCAAAGCCTTCGTAAGGGTTGCCGCCAACGCCACTGCCGCCAACGCCGGCATGGCCGAACTGGTCGTAGCGCTTGCGCTTGGCGTCGTCCTTGAGGATTTCATATGCCTCATTCAGCTCTTTGAACTTCGTTTCATCACCACCACGGTCAGGATGGTGCTCAATAGCCGCCCGGCGGAAAGCTTTCTTAATTTCGTCGGCGCTGGCGTCCTTTTTGACGCCCAGAATTTCGTAGTAGTCTCGCTTCGTCATATGGAAATAGTATAGCACTCAACATAGGTGAGTGCTAAATGGTTATAGTGAACTTTCCGCTAGCCTTCGGAGCCAGGGAGATTACGGTCTTGGCGATACGCCTCAGAAATACCACGTAAGAAGTCTATTTCTCCGGGCAGAAGGTCTGGTACAGCTTCGGTAGTGCCTCTCTGTACCGAGGATAAACTCATCACCCTCTCTTCGACCTTGCCGGTCGTAGGTTATTTCAACCGTTTTGTCTGTTGCGCCGGCGCCATGAGCCTTGGTAACATCCTCAAGCTGACCGCCCATTTCAATACCCTGATAAATCAATGCACCTTCATCACCACGCCATGATGCTTGCAAAAAAGGCGGCTTGCCCTGTTCCCGGGCTTCTTGTTCTAAAGCATCGGCGAGTCCCCGAGCAATCTCGTATGGCTGTCGTTCTTGTTCTGGCCCAGGTCCGTATGATTCTATA
>DATHYB010000074.1:0-6979 GCA_035459365.1 Candidatus Limnocylindrales bacterium | reverse complement strand
CGATCAGTGGAAGCAAGAAAAATTGGTCAGTCACTGGCCGGAACTAGGGGAATACTCTTCTGACCTGCTGTCCGTGCTGGACGAGAAAGCCTATCGAGATAAAAATATACGTTTTATATTCGAGGATTGGATGTCGGCACTCAGTAACGATGACCGCCTCGATAGGCTTCGGCCCGACAAAGCGAATGTCTTCAACTTCAAGATGCTGCTGAATACCAATCGAGAATACTGGAATGCTACGAATATAGGCAAAATTATAAGTAATTATTATGAGGATATGCTAGCCTTAGACGGTGCTATGCCCAACCAAGTGACAGGTAATCATGATACCGACACTATCCGTACTCGGCTGGGTTCAGCTACGACTGCACGGGCAGCCACCCTCATGCTAGCGCTTCTACCCGGAGCCTTCTATATATGGCAAGGAGATATGCTAGGGCGACCAAATGTTCTGGTACCAGAGGACCGTCAAAAAGACGGGGATATCGGTCAGCGCGACGGGGAGCGCGTACCAATGCAGTGGAATACAGAACTCAATGGAGGCTTCTCGAAAACCCATCCCGCCAGTCTTTGGTTACCTGCAGTTGAACCAGCACATTACGTGCGTGACAACCTAGAGATCCAAAGTCGGGACCCCATGTCGCCATACCGTGTAGTAGTGGGCGCACTTCAGTATAGAATAATGGACCCCGCACTCCGCGCGGGTGGCATCCGCATGCTTCATGCTGACTATGGCAACATCCTTGCTTTTGCCCGCAATGATCCGTATGATCCGAGGCGGCAAGTCATTTCGCTCGTTAATTTTTCTCAAGATACCATACCAGTTTCGATTTTAGACGCTCATCAGAAGAGAGGAAGAATCGTGTTTTCGGCTGCCCGTGGTTACCTGGAAGATGATAAAGAAGTAGACTTTGAAAAATCCATTCTCATGCCACCAGATGCCTGTTATATGATTCATAGCGTTGCTTAGACAGGAATGCAATCCTGCGGGCAAACCCAGAAACGGCGACTTTCTTCAGCTTGTTAGTTATATTACTTCACTAATTATTCTTCTGGAGTAGTATAAACGTTACATTCAGAGATGTAGGCAAAGAGAGGAAGCTATGAAAGCAGTTACTTGGCAGGGCAAGCGTAGCGTATCAGTCGATGAAGTACCGGATCCAGTCATTCAAGCGCCGACGGATATAATTATCAAAGTTACCTCTACGTGTATTTGCGGATCGGATCTTCACCTGTACGAACTGCTCGGTTCGGTTATGGGCAAGGGAGACATATTGGGCCACGAGCCGATGGGTATAGTAGCTGAAGTTGGTGCCCAGGTTACAAACGTTCGCGTTGGCGATCGGGTAGTTATACCGTTCAATATTTCCTGCGGCCACTGCTTTATGTGCAAGCAAGGACTGCAGTCGCAGTGTGAAACGACTCAGGTGCGCAACCAAGGTAGAGGCGCTGCCCTATTTGGGTATAGTAAACTGTACGGAGAAGTGCCAGGCGGCCAAGCTGAATATCTACGGGTACCACATGGAGACTACGGGCCGATTAAAATTCCTGAGGGTCCCTCCGATGATCGGTTCGTATACCTTTCCGATGTACTGCCTACCGCCTGGCAAGCGGTACAGTATGCAGCCGTACCAGAAAATGGCAGCGTGGTAGTATTTGGTCTAGGACCGATTGGCGATATGTCAGCGAGAATCGCGAAGCATCTAGGAGCGGCCAAGGTTATCGGTATCGACTTAGTGGCGGAACGCCTCGAGCGGGCAAAACGTCGTGGCATTGAAACAATTGACCTGCGCGAGCACGACGATGCTACCCTGACCGACATTATTATGGACAAGACCAATGGCCGGGGAGCTGATTCGGTCATTGATGCTGTTGGTACGGAAGCCCACGGCTCACCTTTTGGAAAGATTACCCAGCAGATGACTACATTCATGCCAGATTTCGCAGCCGAGAAGTTAATAAAGAATGCCGCCATCGATCGGATGAGCGTACTATACCATGCCATTAATGCAGTCCGGCGCGGCGGAACGATATCTATATCAGGGGTCTACGCGGGTAAGTTGGATCCCATACCGATGGACACGCTGTTTGACAAGCAGGTCCAAATACGGATGGGGCAGGCAAATGTAAGGCGCTGGTCGGACGACATTCTGCCGCTGCTGAATGACAGCGATCCGCTTGGCGTTGATGATTTCGCGACCCATCACCTACCTTTGGCAGAAGCTGCGCATGCCTATGAAATCTTTCAGAAGAAAGAAGACGGGGCGATTAAAATTATTTTGCAACCCTAAGGTGGAGGAGTAAACGGACGTATGGGTGAGCTATGGGTACTACTATCTAGTAGGAGGATATGCCACGTTCGCTAACATTATTCTATCTACCCACCATACATCTTGGACACATTCACTAAACTAAGGAGGAGGTGAAAGTGAGAACAAGACATATGACGGAGAAACAGCTCCAGGTATACGGAGCTCGTATCCGTCTGGCCTGGTTTCGCAAAGCCGACCCGCTCAGCTTTATCAAAACGCTACCCCAGTAAACTTGTTTCCGTACGTATATAGTGGCAGGTATAGCCGCCCGGATTAGCCTGCAGATAGTCCTGGTGATACGACTCAGCAGTATAGAAAGTTCTTAGTTTCTCGAGCGTCGTCACTACGGGATTATCATAAATCTTTGACTCGTTGGTTCTGCGAATGACATCCTTGGCAATAGCCAGCTCGTCGTCATCCTGATAAAAAATAGCCGATCGATACGACGAACCGATGTCATTACCCTGGCGATTCATCGTCGTCGGATCATGAATCCTGAAGAAGAAGTCGAGTATAGCGGCATAGGTAGTTTTCTCTGGGTCATAGGTAATGGCCAATGCTTCAGCATGGCCGGGATGGTTATGATAGTCGGGGTTTTGGTTCTCGCCGCCGGTATAGCCAACTTCGGTATCAGTAATGCCAGGCTTGTGCCTAAAGAGCTCTTCTAACCCCCAGAAGCATCCGCCAGCAAGATATATAGTTTTTTCTGTAGACATCAGAATTCTCCTGTTTATACCTTGACTATAGTAGCTATGAATAGTAAAGTCAACTATACATATGAGTGATACATGTAAGCAGTATGTTTTATAAACAAAACGAACCGATCCAAAACTCCGTAACCACTTCTCGTAAGGGGATTAAATTAACGCAGGCCGAGCTCGCTGATACGATCGGTGTTACCAGGCAAACAATTATCGCGATTGAAAAAGGGAATTATACGCCGAGCGTACTACTTGCGTTAAAATTAGCACAAGCACTTAATAAAAAGGTCGAGGAGTTGTTCTGGATATGAAAGATCTATTTGCGAAAGATAACCGAAGCGACGTAATGATAGGCGCAGTAGCAATAGCCTCTCTCCTACTAACATCTAACATCTTCAGCTTCATGCCCAGTACGCTCGTCATGATACTGATTGCTGTCTTTGTGGCTGCATTTTCACTGTTTGCTGTGCTTATCTGGCGCGAGAGTCCCCGCGATGAAAGAGAAGCTCAGATACTGCTCTCGTCCGATCGGCTAGGATTTTTGTCAGGGGCAGTCGTATTATCTATCGCGCTTGTCGTAGAAAGCCTCCAGCATCATTCCACAAATCTTCTTGCTATGGCTTTGTCGGCAATGATACTCTCTAAGCTACTCGGGAAATATCTACAGAGGTAAGTGTAAAGTTGACTTGACATCCCGGAAAGCGCTCCTTATGCTTATATATGAAGATATATAACTAACGAGAGGGTAGCAATGAATAAAAAGTCAATGATAATCGTAGCCGTGATCGTGAGTCTACTGCTAATAGGTGGCGGAGTATCGGCATACACTAACAACCAAAAACAAGCCGAGAAAATGGCAATGGAGAAAGATGCTATGGCCAAAGAAAGCGCCATGACTAAGGATGAGGTTATGGTAAAAGACGCCAATGTGATGCAGAAAGATGATGCAATGAGTAAGTCAGGGAGCTACGTAACGCTTGCTGACTATAACGCAGATCCATCAAAATATGCTGATTCCAAAAAAATTTACTTTTTCCACGCCAGCTGGTGTCCAGTCTGCCAGGACATTGACAAGGAAATCGTAGCCAATACGTCTAAGCTTCCTGCCAATGTCACATTCATCAAAACTGATTTCGATAGCTCAACCGAACTGCGTCAAAAGTACGGCGTCACTACCCAGTACACGTTCGTACAGGTAGATGCTGATGGTAACGAAACCGCCCAGTGGACCGCCAATAGTTTTGACAAAGCCTTAGCAGGCATCAAGTCCTAAACCAATGATTCTTGCAGCCTTACTTTCATATGTCGCCGGGCTGCTGACTGCATTTGCTCCATGCGTATTGCCATTGCTGCCGATCATTCTGGGCGGCAGCCTCATCCCCGAAGACAGAGACCGCAAGCGTCCTTACATAATTGTTGCCAGCCTGGTCGTTTCGCTGATTTTGTTCACAATTTTGCTCAAAGTTTCGACCGTACTGATAGGTGTCGATCCTAAGGTCTGGGTTTATTTCTCAGGAATCCTCGTAATCAGCTTGGGTCTATTGATGTTATTTCCCGGTGTATGGGCAAAAGCCATCGCCGGGCTCGGTATAGAGCATCGGTCGCAGTCGCTGCTAGGAAAGGCGTTTCAAAACAAGAACAAAACTGTATCGGCAATTCTGATTGGCACAGCGCTTGGCCCGGTATTTAGCAGTTGTAGCCCGACGTATGCCTGGGTCCTAGCAACTGTATTGCCGTCTAATACTTATCTCGGACTATTCTATCTGGTGATCTACTGCCTGGGTGTTGCTACTTCGCTGTTGGCCATAGCCTTGCTCGGTCGCAAATTGCTGGAAAGAGTCAAATGGGCGAGTGATCCAAAAGGCTGGTTCCAGCGTGCCATCGCAATCCTGTTTATCATTGTCGGTATATTCATTATTACCGGCTGGGATAAGAAAGTTCAGACGTATCTAGTAGATAAAGATTTTCTCAACCTTGTTCAATTAGAGCAAAAGCTGGTGCCGGGTGAAGAAAATAATGCGATTCAACAATCCCAGTCGACAAATTCTGATAAGAAATCATATAACGTAAATCCCTATCCGGCACCGGAAATACAAGACATCACCGCCTGGATTAATAGCGACCCACAGACCATTGCTGGCCTCAAGGGCAAAGTAGTGCTGATTGATTTCTGGACGTACAGTTGCATCAATTGTCTCCGCACACAGCCGTATTTGAATGCCTGGCACGACAAATATAAGGACAGCGGGCTTGTAATCCTGGGCCTGCATGCACCTGAATTCGCATTCGAAAAGGTGCCTGACAATGTATCAAATGCGGTCAAGGACGCCAAGATCAAATACCCCGTGGCACTGGATAATAACTTTGCAACCTGGCGGGCCTACAACAATAAATACTGGCCAGCCAAATACCTGATAGATAAAGACGGCGAGGTACGATACACGCATTTTGGCGAGGGTGACTACGACGAGACTGAGTCAACCATTCAGGAACTGCTCAGAGAAGCCGGCAATAATGTCTCTCGGCCAATAGAGAAGCAGGGCGAGTCAGCCGGGACAGAGAGCGGTCAAACACCGGAAACTTACCTGAGCTATACGCGCGGCGAACGATTCGCGAACGCCACAGAATTTAAGGCCGACCAACCGATTGACTACAATCTCGTGGATCGCCTTTCAAAAAACGAATGGACTCTTGGAGGTAAGTGGCAAATCAATGACGAGTCCAGCCAATCACTCAGTAAGGGTTCCGAACTAGCTTTCAACTATTCGGCCCGTGAAGTATATATCGTCATGAGCGGCCCGCCTGGGGCAATGGTCACCGTAGCAGTCGAAGGATTAGCTAGACCTGGCGGCGTTGATGTTGATGCCCAAAATCAAGTAAAAATCGACGGAGCCAGACTCTACAAAATAGTAAAGACCGATTCATTCGTCAATCAGAAGTTGATTCTGACCTTTCCAGCAGGTGTTACCGTAAACGCATTTACATTTGGAAGTTAATAAACAGGAGAAACTATGAACAAAACGGATATAACAATCTACTCGACAACAACATGTAGCTTTTGCAACGCATTAAAGAGCTGGCTCGACAGCCAGGGCGTAGATTATACGTATAAAGTAACCGATACCGATACGGATGTAATGGCTGAGTTCATGTCCGTGAACGACGGTATGCTGGGCGTTCCATTCACAGTGATCAAATCGGATAATGGTGAGGAAACAAAAATTGTGGGCTTGGATAAGGCTAAGTTCAAAACCGCACTTTCTTTGGCTTGAATGAGGCTTGCTTAACATCGGTCATTAAGTAAAATAACTTTCGCTTAATGATAATCATGGTAGGAAGTGATTATGTTAAACTAATTATCAGATGTCGACTACAAAATTATTTGGGAATGGCCTAGTTCTAATCCTGTTGATTGCATTAGTGCTTACATATCAAAACCAAACGCCGAAAGCCCCTGTATCTAACAATCCGAATGCTATCCGGTACCTGCCGCTTGGGGACTCATATACCATCGGGGAATCGGTTGCCGAAGCGGATCGCTGGCCTAATCAGCTGGTTAGGCGACTTGCACAAAATGGCAAGCAGTTGGAGATTGTTGCCAATTCGTCAGTCACTGGTTATACAACGCAGAACCTTATTGACCGTGAGTTACCGCTCGTACAAGAGCTTAAGCCAGACTTTGTAACTATCTTGATCGGCGTGAACGATTATGTCCAAGGAGTAGACGCGGCGACTTTTGAGCAACGTTTAGACTATATAATTTCAACCACTCAAAAGCAATTAGCGAAACCAGGGAACATCGCACTAGTGACTATCCCAGATTATGGCAAGACGCCGTCCGGATCTCAGTATGGTAGTCCTGGGTCATCCGAAGCTGGCATCAAGGCTTTCAACACGATTATTGCGCAGGCAGGTATAAAATATAATTTACCGGTTGCAGACATCTTTACTGCTAGCTAAAAAGTG
>DATHYB010000073.1:0-17414 GCA_035459365.1 Candidatus Limnocylindrales bacterium | reverse complement strand
TCAGGGTCAGACGAATACCTCTTTGTCCCGCCAAGCAGAGAAACCTTACTCACCAGTGAAAAACAAGTCACAGACCAACGAGCCACTGCCATCAGAACTGCCTATCCGCGGCTGCATCGTCGCCCTGAGAATGTAGCACTCGTCAGCCTTCTACTACTGATACTGATGAGCCTGCCGATTGCAGTAATCATCGTCGCGCTTGTTGATCAAGCCTATTTACTTGCGGCTTTCCTCGGTCTTCTCAGTCTTCTCCTGCTGCATCTTGTATACCGGCGCGTGCTTGATCTGGCCTACAGCACTGTCGATCGGCGCAGCCTGGCCTTATTCCCTGCTGCCGTTCTCTACCACGTATGGCTCCTTCACGTATCAATGTACAAGTATGAGTTCCGTGAAGTTCTATGGAAGGGGCGCAACGTCTGCATCCCTGCTATGCACGTCGTACCGCATTTGCCGAAGTTCTAGCTACTGCAAGTTCGGGAGGAAAATAGTAAAGCACGACCCCTTGTTGAGTTCGCTTTTCGTGGCTATATCTGCGTGTACGAGACGCGCTAGTTTCATAGTCACATACAGTCCGAGTCCCGTTCCATTGTTCTGCCGGGTACGGTAATCCTCAGAACGGAAGAATTTATCATATATCTTCTCCTGGTCGCTTTTGCTGATACCAATACCCGTATCTTCAATCCATATGTAAACACCCTTTGGCGCCGGTTTTGCGCCGATTGTCACCGATCCTGCTTCAGTATATTTGATGGCATTGGTGATAAAATTTTGCAGGATTTCCCGTACATAGAGACGTGCGGAATTAAGTAGTTCGAGACGAGAACGTACATCGGTGTGAATAACGAGGTTTTTGGCAGCTGCGTCTGCCCGATACGTCTCAGCGAGCTGCTCAACGAGCTCATGGACATTAATAGGTTCTACATCAACAGCAAGCGTGCCACGTTCGGCGCGCGAAAGCGTTGAGAGATCATTGATCATAGATGCGAGGAAGAGGGTTTGGCTGTGCGCTTCTTCGAGAGCCTGTGTGATCTGCTGCCTATCGCCTTGCTTATCGAACACAAATTGGGCGTTACTGATATTACCTTCCGCAATGGCAATTGGCGTGCGGAGTTCGTGACTAACAACACTGATGAATTCGTCCCGTTCTTCCTCTAAAGATTTTTCACGGGTGATATCTCGCAGCATGATGACATGGCCCTTCGAGCCTTCACGGCCGTAGCCCAAGTGCACAGGCGCGATGCTGAGATATAAACTTATATAGCTGCCATCAGCATATTGGAGACGGTAGTCGCGGTTGATGGTAGCAACCGTAGTCTCCCGGATGAGCCTCGTAATATTGAGCGGTTGGTTATTCTCATCATACAAATGACAGACCCGGTCAAGAGTTTTACCGCTAATCGACTGATTGCTATCGAGGATATTAAGTGCCGCGCCATTGTAAAGAGCTACTTTGGCATGTTCGTCTACGGCAATGACGCCGTCCACCATACTATTGATAAGACTGGTGAGACGCTGGTGCTCGAGCTCAGCTTCAACATGATCAGAGGTGGGTAGTTCAGACATAAGCACATTATGCCATAGCTGCGTCGCTATCGACAGCCTGTAGGACGGGTTGGTAAGTTTTGATCTGGAGCCTCAGCCGTTTTGCCCGGGGTTCGACTTGGGTGAAGCATGTCCAAAACTCGGTACCGTGATTCATATGCTTCGTATGCACCAGTTCATGCAGGAGCACATAATCTATCAAGTGCCAGGGTAACTGCATGAGATACAGGTTGAGGACAATGCGCTGATGGTTGTCACAGCTACCCCAGCGCCCTTTGAGCTGTTTGATGCTTACGTCTGTGTATTGAAATCCATGTTTCTCGGCAAGGAGGCGGAGACGTGGCGGCAGCAGCTTACTCGCCTCTCGGCGCAGCGCCCGCAAGCACGTCCGCTGAATTACCAGTTGGATATCGTGATCGCTGGCCTGGGTGCCGTGCGGGATTTTAATGCGAATCTCCGATCCACCAATTCTACTCGTTACTCGGTCCTGGTCTGCAGGTTCTACATACAGCCGATGAGCTTTACCAATGCGGTCACCCGGCCGCAGGAGAGGTAGCGGCGCGGGCGTATTGGTTCGGATCCATGTCTTTCGTTGATCGAGAAACTGCAGGCCAGCAGCGTATGGCGTCAAGTACGGTATCGTCAACCGCACATCCCCCATGCGGCCAATGCTCAGACGCAAACTGCGACTACCCTTACGCTTGAAGATTTTGACCGGACCAATCCCTGCAATGTCGAATTGCTTCATATGTTTTCAGGTTGAGCTACCCCTCGCTTAGCGGATCATGATGTTGCGCCGAGTCATGTCGACACGTCCGGCAGTTGGATTTGGAATCAAGTTAACCATGCCTGGCTTCACAACTTGCGATGCAACTTCATTAGAAGAAATCAGTTTAAGTTCGTGCAGCCGTTTCATGACTGCGCTGAACTGCGTTTTGAATACATGCTTGCCGCTCAGAACAAGGTAATCTTCGGTATTTTGGGGGTTCTGCATCTGTCCGACTATTGCATCGAATGTCGCTCGGTCGATCGGTGCTGCGTACTTGTCATCGTTACGCCTTCTATCGCGTTGAGTTGTGCGCACATACGAGCTTTCAGCGTCTACCTGCATCCAGACAAGCAGCGGCTGAGCATGAGATTTGCGAGCCATCTCTCGAAGGGCGTGACGCTGTGCATAACGATGCGCATTCGTGTCATAGACAACGCTGATACCTGCATTCAGAAATTCTTGAGCCATATAGTCCATCAGCTGCGTAACGACAGTATTTTCGGCCTTGTCGTAGCGTGGTTTCTCGAAGAGTTCAAAACGAATCCGATCGCCTTGGATGTGTGCAGCTTGGATATGTTCGCATAGCTGGCGTGCAAAATACGTCTTCCCCGAGCCCGGGAAACCGTAGAGCTGCATCAAAAGGGGCTTAATAGGAATAATCTTCGCCATATATATCTGTAGTTTATACTAGTCAGCACGCATCCTGCAACAAGACGAGCCGGATGACAAAGCCGGCCGTATAGCGTATTATGTACGGGTTACAACCTGAACACGTAGGGGAATAGCTCAGTTGGTAGAGCACCGGTCTCCAAAACCGGGTGTCGCAGGTTCGAGTCCTGTTTCCCCTGCCATTAAATAGACCGTTTACCCTCTTTCTAACTCACGATTGATATTGACTAAAGTCAGTTTTAATGAGATTTGCATGAATCGCTATAATATGGTTCAATCCATTCATGACTATGATAATCAAATCCATAGACAATGGTGAAATTGAAACAGGTTTTTGGGGCCCTGACACGGCAAAAGTTCAACTTGGTGAATTGCCGCTTATGTCAACGCAACAATTTGTTGGATATGCTGCGCTAACATTGGCTGAAGAAGTTATTCCGAAGCTTGACCCTGTGACAAAGAATGAGTGGGCACAAGCCGCGGAACATTTACGTGACAGTGTAGCCGAATTGCCATTAAGGAACACGACCGGAAAATATTTCATGCAATCTCCTGATGATCTACTTCCACAACTTGATACAGCTCCAGCTGAAGATCAAGCCGAGCTATATGAATCGTTGGCAGCGGCAGTAGTACCGACCGACGAAGCTGTATACTACGAGAAAAATCCGTTTCATGTTCAAGCCGATGGCCAGAGAGTAGGTTTTTTACATGAAGGAGAAATCAGACATATCGTAAGCGCAGATGACTTCTATACACTAACGTATCAAGTCATTCACGGCGGACTTATGGGGTGGGGAGACCACGGTACCTATCCGGAAGTGAAGGATGGGGCAGTATTACTTAATTCAGTATTCCAGGACTAGAGTGCACTTTCGATTGCCCGTCCAACAATCCGTCCTACAACAGGTATGCTTGGGTCTGGATCATAAAAGCCAATACATTTTTCTTCTGGCTTGCCGTTTACTGCCAGGGCAAACGTCAGGTGGTATGAGACAGTGTTCGGAGTGGTCAGGTTCAACGGTCACTACAAGGCCGTTCCGACTAAACGGCCGACAAAATAGGTAATCAACATCGCGAGCCCACCACCGAGCAAAACGCGAAAAGCAGCAATCCGTTTTTTGCCACCGCCGACGCGGGCCCCGATCGCTCCCGAAACGAGTAGTGCCAGGAGTGACACAACTACTACGCCCACGACTGCCGCATAGCCAGTGAGGACGAGGGCGGCAGCAATTGGGATTAGTGATCCACCCGCAAAACAACTAGCGGAAGCAATGCTAGCCTGCAGAGGATTCGCGAGCTCTTCATTGTCGATGCCGAGTTCATCCCTTGCATGGGCAGCCAAGGCATCGTGGGCGTGTAGCTGTTTAGCAACTTCCCCAGCCAGTGCTGGTTCAAGACCGCGGCTGATATATATTTGCTTTAATTCTTCGAGCTCCTCGTCGGCGAAAGTTTCAAGTTCGCGTGCTTCAATGTCCAAATCAGCCTGTTCACTATCACGCTGGGAACTGACCGAAACATACTCTCCAGCCGCCATTGACATAGCACCAGCGGCGAGACTTGCAAAGCCAGCTGTCAAGATCGTCGCTTTGCTGGTATTTGTAGCCGCAAATCCCAACATGATACTCGATGTCGAGACGATACCGTCATTGACACCAAGTATTGCAGCCCTGAGCCATGGAGCGCGGTGCGACCGATGCTCTTCTCGCTCATAAGCTGGTGTTTGGGCATTTGTTTGATTGGTACTCTGGAATTTTTTCATCTTTTTCATCATACCATTCAGTGGCCAGCGGGCATGCATCCGGTTTGTACTATATAGTCTGTAAAATTTCTCACATTATGATTGTGCTTGTTCTTATAAAGACCTATACTTTCTACTAACAACATAAGGGCCGAGGGCAGTGATGAGGATCTTGATGCTTGGGTGGGAATTGCCGCCACACAACAGCGGCGGACTAGGTGTAGCTTGCTACCAGCTCTGTAAAGCCCTCTCAAAAAAGAACGTCGACATCGAATTTATTCTTCCATATGCCGCAGAGCACGAGATTGATTTCATGGAAATAACTGCAGCACATCCCCAAAATGCCGAAACAGTCCTCGAAGCCGGCGGCGTCTATGACAGCAAACGGTATATCGCCGCTGACGGCACGGAAACGTGGCTTGATATCGTCGGTCAGCAAGCTTTATACGAACGATCGGTAGCGCGTCTTGTAACGGATAAAACATACGATATCGTTCATGCTCACGATTGGCTGACATTCAAAGCCGGGCTGCGTGCTAAAGTTGCCCGCAACTGCCCGCTGGTACTGCACGTACACTCCATCGAACGCGACCGGGCCGGTGGCAGTATCGGCAACCCAATTGTCCGCGAAATTGAAGCAACCGCATTCCTGATGGCCGACCGAATTGTTGCCGTCAGTGACCACACGCGACGGATGATTATGAAAGACTATGACATCCCTGGCGACAAAATTGAGGTAGTCCACAACAGCCTCGACCGTGAGCTGATGCACCCACTTGACAATGAAAATGCCTATACATATCTCACACATCTCAAGCAACAAGGCTGGAAAGTCGTTACCAATGTCGGTCGATTAACCATTCAAAAAGGGCTCTTCAATCTACTGTATGCAGCCCAAGAAGTTGTTGCCCGGGAGCCCAAGACAATGTTCCTCCTGGTAGGAAATGGTGAACAATACAATGAACTCGTTGCCCTAGCGGCACAGCTTGGAATCTCTAAAAATGTTATATTCACTGGCTTTCAACGCGGCAAAAAATGGCGGGATAGCTTCGGCATCGCTGACCTGTTTGTAATGCCTTCTATATCCGAGCCATTCGGGTTGACCGCCCTGGAAGCCATAGAATACGGTGCACCGGTACTCATTAGCAAGCAGACCGGTGTCGGCGAGACTATCCGTAACTGCCTGCGAGTAGATAGTTGGGACGTGCATGAGTTAGCCAATCAAATCACCAGTGTTGTACGTCACAACAGTTTACGGGATGAACTCCACCGCAATGCCTACCGTGAGCTTGAAACAATGTCATGGCATACCGCCGCCGATAAATTGGTTGGCCTGTATCAGCATCACCATAATCAGCAAACGGAGTATGCAGTATGAAAGCCATAGTTCTCTATCTACACGTCCACCAGCCTTACCGTGTACGTCACTATACTATTTTTGACGCTGCACAGAAGCATGATTATTTCGACGCCGACTATGACTCCCGTGAGAGTAATGAACGTATTCTGCAAAAAGTAGCCGATAAATCATACCTGCCCACCAACCGGCGTCTGCTGCAGCTTCTCCAAGACCATCCCGAGTTCAAAGTCAGTCTTTCTATCACCGGCACCGTCCTCGAACAACTCGAACGCTGGTCTCCGGAAGCCCTCCAGTCTTTCAAAGACCTGGCGGCTACGGGACAAGTTGAGATTGTCGGTGAAACCTATCACCACAGTTTAGCTTTCTTTTACTCACGCCAAGAATTCGAGAACCAGGTTCAGATGCACCGCGACAAAGTGTGGGAACTGTTCGGCCAGAAGCCCCAAGTCTTCCGCAACACAGAGCTTGCCTACAATAATGATCTTGCATACTGGGCAGACAAGGCTGGCTACAAAGGGATTCTATCAGAGGGATGGGATCCGGTACTGGATTGGCGCAGTCCGAATTATGTCTATCGGCCTGCTCACACGGACAGTATTCGCTTGCTCATGAAAAACTACCGTCTGAGTGACGATATCGCCTTCCGGTTTGGAAACCAAGCCTGGACAGAGTGGCCAATGACAGCTGACAAGTTCACTCATTGGCTCAACAGTGACAGCGAAGCAACCAACTTCAATCTATTCATGGATTACGAAACGTTTGGTGAACATCAATGGGACGAATCAGGTATTTTCGACTTTCTTGAGCATCTACCTGGCCAGTGGCTCAGCACTGAGGGCAACACCTTTATGACCGTTAGCCAAGCAATTGATAACTTCGAAGCAAAAGATTTCATCAGCATGCAGGATACTGTGACCTGGGCAGACACGGAACGCGACCTGTCAGCTTGGCTCGGCAATCCAATGCAACACCAATCAATCCAGGCACTCTATGGACTCCAAGCGTCAATCATGCGCAGCGGCGATCCTCTTCTGATAGAAGATTGGCGGCGCTTACAAACATCGGATCACTTTTACTATATGTGTACGAAATGGTTTAATGATGGAGATATTCATGCATACTTCAGTCCGTATGAGTCACCGTACGAAGCATTCACCAATTTTATGAATGCTTACCACGACCTCGAATACCGGCTGAGCTTAAAAGGGGTGGGAGTTTAGTATGGCACGACCAGTAATGCTCGGAAACGGCAGTTTAACTGTAGGACTTAATGATCACGGACTCGTTCATGACTTTTATTACCCTTACGTCGGGCTCGAGAATTTGACGACTGCCCGCAGCGCCCATCACATGATCGGAGTATGGGTTGACGGCATCTTTTCGTGGGTGGACGATGGCACGTGGGAAAGCAGCGTTGATTTCGAGGAGGACGCACTAATCAGCCGTACGTCCCTTCGGCATCATGACCTCCAAGTCATATTGAATCTCCAAGATTTTGTAGACGCCGAACATAATGCCTTTTGCCGTCAAATTTCAGTGACAAATCTCCGTGAACAGAAAATAGAAGTCCGGTTGTTTATGCATCAAGTTTTCGAAATATCACGGGCCGGTCGTGGAGATACAGCACTTTTTGTACCCGGCGAAAACTATATATTGGACTACAAAGGCCGCTGCAGTCTGCTGGTGTATGGCCACGACACACAGGGTAAGCCATTCGACCAATACGCCGTTGGGAATTACGGCATCGAAGGCAAAGAAGGTACCTACCGAGATGCGGAAGACGGTGAACTGACAGACAATGCCGTCGAACATGGCGGAGTAGATTCAGTTATGCGGTTCCCCACCTCACTCGCGCCGCACGAAACAACAGCCGTGTCATACTGGGTGGCGGCAGCCGATTCACAGGGCAGCGCCGAACACATCCACCATATCTTGAAAAAAGATGGCCTCGAGAGACGGCTCGAAAAAACTCGCAGCTATTGGCACGACTGGCTGAGCGTTGGCTCGGAACGACTCAACCAGATCGAAGTGCAGTACCTGCCGATGGTCAAGAAGTCACTGATGATGATTAAAGTACACACCGACACACGTGGCGGTATCATTGCCTCCTGCGACTCGTCTATCTATAACTATGGGCGAGATTACTATAGTTATGTCTGGCCGCGCGATGGAGCCTATGCTATCTGGCCGCTCATCCGCCTCGGATACACACATGAACCACAAAAGTTCTTCTCATTCTGCCGCGATATCATAACGCCCGAAGGGTACCTGATGCACAAGTATCAGCCAGATAAGGCAATCGGGAGCACCTGGCACCCCTTGGTCCACGGCAAGCGCTCTGAACTCGCCATTCAAGAAGACGAAACGGCCAGTGTCATCTATATACTCGGCGAGTACTACAACCACACCCGCGACATTGAGTTTGCGTCCAGTCTCTACACCACGCTCGTACAACCAGCCGCCAATTTCATGGCACGCTTCATGGACGAACAGACAAATTTGCCACACGCCAGTTATGACTTATGGGAAGAAAAGTTTCTAACGAATACCTACACGGCAGCTCTGACCTACCAGGCCCTGCTTGTTGCCGCCGAATTTGCAGAGCTCCTCGAGTACCCAGATAATGCTGCTCATTGGAGGAATGCAGCCCGAAAAATTATAAAGGGCTTTCCTGCCTTTTTTGACCCAGAACGACGGCTGTACCGGAAAGGCTACCTACTCAAGGAGGACGCTTCATTGCACTATGACAACACACTTGATATCTCAAGCCTCTATGGTGTTGTGATGTACGGCGTCCAGTCGCCCAGTGCACCAGAAGTCCGGCGGACCGTACACGCCATCGAAACGACGCTGCTTAATACATCACCGAGCGGCGGCTCACCCCGCTACGAGCACGACCGATACTTCGAAGTCGATAACAACTACATGGGTAATCCGTGGTTCGTGACGTCCCTGTGGATGGCTCAGTACTACATCAAAGCCGGTCGTGTCGATGATGGGCGCCAAATTATGCAATGGACGCTTGCGAACGCCCTGCCGAGCGGGGTATTAAGCGAGCAGGTCCATCCAGTCGATAGTTCCCCGCTGTCAGTAACTCCACTCGTCTGGAGCCATGCTGAGTTCATCAATACTGCGCTCGACCTCAGTGCCCACGTAGCTCGGTCATAATTCCCGGCTCGTCTTGGTATGGGCACAGCATCCTCGGTACCCGACGCTCAAACAGAAAAAAGGACGGCTGGATGTGCCGTCCTTTTTATAGTCATTCGTCTTATTACTTCTTCGGCTTCACTTCGTTGCGGCCAAGGTTTTTCTTGGTTTCGACGAAGACCACGTGCTTGCGCAGCTTCGGACTGTACTTTTTGAGGCTCAGTTTTTCTGGGGTGTTCTGAGTATTCTTTGTCGTGTAATAGATGCGCTCGCCAGATTCTTCGCTGACCATGCCTACAATTTTGCGCTTTTCGCCTTTTTTCGCCACAGTGATATCCTTACGTTAGTCAAATCTTTTGAATAGTTTAACAGAGATAGCTCTCTGATGCAAGCAGCGCTGCCCGAGAGATCGAGTCCTTGGTTGTAGCTTTAGGCTTATGGTAAGATAAGTAAAACGTAAGGACTATCATGAAGTTTGCCGCTCTTCTTGGACCTCTCTCACCTCGCCAGCAACGGGGCGATACTATCGTTGAAGTTTTGATTGCCGTAGCAGTAGTCACGAGCGTTCTGGCAGGAGCTTTCACCGTTTCCCAAGCCAGCAGCAAAGCGGTCCGTGACAGCCAGGAACGCGCTGAAGCAACGCAGCTCCTGCAAGGGCAAATTGAAGTTGTCAGGGCGCTTGCCCTCGAGCAGAAGTCTAACACTGATGGTATTTACGAAACCTCGCCTCACAAATACTTCTGTATTCGTATGTCAGACAAGACGCGCGTCCATTTAGATGACAATACCCTCCCTGACCTCTCGAATGATACATTTGATGACACCGTCTATGGTTCGGAGTGTCGTAGTATAAAATCTTCAGACGGTGCTACTACCCGCTATAATGTGGCAATTACCTACGATGCGAGCAATAAAGTTTTTCAGTTTACTAACCGTTGGGACGGCATTGACGGCCAAAAGAAGCAGCAGACTATGTCATACCGCGTTCATCCTGGGATTGCCACAATTGCCCCACCAACTGTTGTATCGATAACCGGTGATGCAGCAGTGGTTCCGCCTCCGCCTACAGGAGGAACGGCTTGTTGGAGGCAGTTTGGCTGGTTCGCCCCAGGTTGCTGGAAACCAAGAATTTATAATAATACCACAAGCCCACAAAGTATAATCACTCAGTGTCAATATGCATGGTATACCGACAACCCTAGTCAGCCTCCAGTAAAACATACTTACCCGGGGTCTGATAGCCGATGCTCTGTTGGCGGAAGCGATATACACAACTATACTCCGGTCGGGCCTGCCCCTCCCGGCGATCCAATGACGGCTAATGCTAGCGGTTATTATAAATTTTACAAAGTTATACTAACAAATACGTTCAATAACGGCTCGGCTCCAAAAAGTGCTGCGTTTACTTTCAGGCTGCCTGGTTAAGTCAGCAAGAAGTCATCCAGCCTCCATAACCGAATAAATAAAAACGTCCAGAGTGGACGTTTTTTATCCTGACAGTTGGAGCCACCTTCGAGACTTGAACTCGAGACCCCTTCCTTACCATGGAAGTGCTCTACCACTGAGCTAAGGCGGCTGAAGCTCGAAAGCTTGGTGCAGGGAGAGGGATTCGAACCCCCGAACTCGGAGAGGGCTGATTTACAGTCAGCTGTGTTTGACCGCTTCACTATCCCTGCACGAATTTGAATTATGTACTTGTCTCCGAACAAGTTGGAGCCGACAGAGGGATTCGAACCCACGACCCGCTGTTTACAAAACAGCCGCTCTAGCCACTGAGCTATGTCGGCACTTTTGCTATAATGGCTGGCTTAGAAACCAGAATAACAGATGGTAGTGTATCAAAACTATGATAGTTAAGCAACCGACTCAGCATTCGATACCAGTAATGCTTTAACTCTCACGAAACCAATTAATTGCTTTTTTCAGTCCGCTCAGTTCAATTGCTTCAGTACTAGGTTCAAGGGAGTCTCTTTCTTCATCTGTTGGGTTCAGTACGTTTTGGTTAGCATCATATGCGTAACCGGGCAAGTATGCACCAGGCTGTCGCCGCTTGGAAGGACGTATATATTCCTCGAGTTCGGCTCTTCCCTCTTCAGTCTGCATTAAATCTAGAATTTCTTCGTAATCCATCTATAATCCCTACACTATTTGATAATGCAACTAGTATAATACACTCTTGTTTATTCTGCGAGTCCCTTATACGACGACTCGGCGCGGCCGAATGATACGCTTCGGGCGCCCGGCTGGAACAATCATCTTTTTGAGCCGGTCTTCCATGATGTCAGCTTGGGCCTGCATGCCATTGTTACTATAGGCCTTTTGCAGAAGTGTGAATGTTTCTTTATTCGGTTCAAGTTCTGCTGCTTTCTCGAGCTCTTGGATCATGAGTTTCTGGTTGCCAAGTTTCTCTTGAACTTTGGCATAGGCGACATGACGGCCAGCCAGATTATCCTCGAGCTTGAGTGCTTGCTCAAAGGCGATAGAGGCTTTCTCGTAATTCTCAGTCTCATAGTAGATCAGGCCGAGGTTGTGCAGGCTGGAAGCCGTCGCTTCGATACTTGAGGCAATCTCAAAACAGTCGATTGCGTCACGGTATTCTTTTTGCTTGGCATAGAGAATTCCCAAACGGTTGTAAGCCGCAGCGTTCTTTTCATCAATCTTCAGGATAGTAAGCAAAGCTTTTTCAGCCCGAAGAAACCGGTTTTCGCGCATACCTTGATGGGCAATGTCCCAAAGTTTACCGAGACGGTCGCCGACCTTTCGGGACACCATACCGAATTCATCTTCGTGAATCTTTGCGTGGTGGTAGGCAAGCGCACCAAAACCAGCTACGAGTAAAAGTTCAAACATGATTACTCAGTATTATAGCAAATTGTTACAGTTCAAGCATCAGCCGTGTTAAAACGAGTTTCGCTTGTACATTCCGGCTCAGTTGCCGCTCAGCTGTATAGCAAGCTTTCAAGACTCTCGTCCACCGGGCACTATCAGCACTTTGGCCAGCGCCCCGTATGAGAGCCGTGCGGGCCATTTGCGTCAGCACGAATAAAACATCAATTATCGATTGCCGCTGTTTACTCAGTTCATCGACCAGCAGCAGCCGTTCATATGAGGAACGAACGAGAATAGTGCGCGCTTGTTCAATCGCAGCACTGAGTGGATGTGTCGTTGATTCTGTCAGCAGGGCCGTCATCAGCCCAGGCAGACCACCGCTTACCATACTCGCTTGTGCTATTTTTTCCCTGCTATGCCCTTTGGCTAGAAACCACTGCTCTATTTGTTCCGGTTCAGGCGCGAGAACATGGACTGTAGCTACCCGAGAATGAATGGTTGGCAAAAGTGCATCAGCCCGATTCGTCGTCATCAGAATAATAGTATCGAGCGGTGGCTCCTCGAGCGTCTTGAGTAGTGCATTTTGGGCTTCCACTGACATCATGTGCGCCTCCATGATCATGACAATTCGAGCAACCGACTTCTTTCCTGGGACTTTGAGCGATACTGTTTGCTGCAAAGCCCTAATCTGCTCGATAGTCAGCACTGTACCCTGCTCTGGAACTAAAACCATTTTATACGGGTAGTTCTCAAAGTGCTCATCATCCAGATCAAGTAGGCGTGCGGCGATATGACCAGCCAGTGTCCGTTTGCCTCCCCCTTGAGAACCACTCAGCAGCACAGCGTGCGGCTTATGCAGTACGAGACGCTCGATAGCTACCGCTACACGACTATGTAGTACGATATCAGCCATGGTGCGCAAAGTATTCATCAAATGCTGCCGGCATGGGAACTTCAAATGTAGCCCGCTCACGGTTCGGTAGGGTAACTTCAAGTGAGAGGGCATGCAGGTAGAGGCGATCAGCCGGTACGCCATTATAGAGCGTGTCTCCAACTATTGGATGGCCAAAATGAGACATATGTACCCGGAGCTGATGCGTCCGGCCGGTATGTGGTCTCAATTCGACTAAACTGAGTTTATCCGTCGTTTGAAGTGTCATACAGGTTGTCTGGGCCGCTTTGCCGTTGGCGCTCACGCGGAAGATTTGCGGCAGCTTGGGATTGCGCTCGAGTGGCATATCTATAATCCACGCTGCGTCGTCAAAGGATCCAGAGATAATTGCCCGGTATGCTTTTTTGACACGGCGCTGCGCAAACTGCTTTTGCAGCCAAGCGTGCGCTTCGGGCGTCTTGGCACACATCATGACACCGCTTGTCGCCCGGTCGAGGCGGTGGACAATGCCAGCACGTTCACCTTCCATGCTCCTCAGCCGTCCTCGCAGCCATGTTGCCACGGTCGCTTCTGGATTGAAGGCTCCCTTGCTATGGGTAAGCACGCCAACTGGTTTATTGATTACTGCACAATCTTCATCTTCATACAATACAGGAAGTTCTATGTCCGGTATTGCCGCAAAGAGCGTCTCATCATAGTCGACAGCGACCGAGTCGCCGGCTCGCATTTTGTATCCTGCTTTTGTAACAACAGTGCCATTAACCATGACTTTTCCGTCATCAATCAGCTTGACAGCATAACTTCGTGTCAGTGTTGGTACTTGTTCAACAACGCGCTGGTCTAGTCGCTGTGCCCGGCTTATTTCAAGACTGCTCATGCCCGGAGACCAACAGCCCGTTGCAGCCGTAGCAGTGTCTCGTTCGCAATCTTGTTCATGATTACCTCGTCCTGCTCCAGCTTTGCCCGCACCGCATCTTTGTCGACACCTGCCAGACGCTGCTGAAAGTCTTGCAGCAGATGTGCTACTTGTTCAGCAACGGCTCGTTTCAGATCACCATACTGGGTTTTACCATGCCAGTCAGCTGCTACATCCTGCACCGTCCGGCCACTCAGTAAGGCGCAGATCTGCAGCAAGTTTGCTATGCCCGGCTGTGTGATAGGATCATAGTTAATCGAACCGACCGAATCAGTTGTGGCACTCATAATTTTCTTGGTGGCACCTTCGGGACTATCACTGAGGAAAATAACACCCTTGCCCGTCTCATCACTTTTGCTCATTTTTTTACTAGGATCCACGAGGTCTTTGATCCGCAGGCCCTGCTCTTTGCCAAAAAACTCGTGCTGTTTCTGCACGGCAGCCGGAATGGTAAATATGTCTCCAAATTGGTTATTGATGCGCAGTGCAATATCTCGGCTAAACTCAAGGTGCTGCGTTTGATCATCCCCGACAGGCACATAGGTGGCGTTGTACAACAAAATATCAGCTGCCATAAGTACCGGGTAATCAAATAGTCCGATACTAACCCTATCATCATGTAGTTTTTGAGATTTATCCTTGAACTGTGTCATACGGGACATCTCTCCGAAGCCAGTAAAACAATTTAGTATCCAAGTCATTTCGCTGTGGGCAGGTACATAACTTTGACGGTAGATATGCACACTGTCTAGATTCAGCGGCAGTCCGGCGGCAACATAGACATACAGGTTTTGGAAGATCTGGTTTTGCAGCTCTGCATGATCTATGGGCGTCGTAAAACTATGAAGGTCGGGTACAAAGAGCTGAATACGGTACTCATCCGAACGGTTTCGAGCCATATCAATCAGCGGCAATAGGGCGCCGAAGTAGTTACCAATGTGCAGGTCATTATTGGCACGCAGGCCAGTCAGGATAACAGGTTTGTTCATAGTAGTAGTATAGCTCACCTTTCCGCTTTCCGGCGTCTGTCTTGTACTGCCCGAGCTAACATGTCCAGCATACCGGCAGTGGTCTCAAGGTCAACACAGGCATCCGTAATACTCTGACCGTATTTCAATTCTCCCGGGTTATGTACATCATGATTCTGTCGACCTTCGACCAGAAAGCTTTCTATCATGACGCCGCGTATAGCCGCTTCTCCGGAAGCTATTTGCATACTAATATCAGCCACGACTTCTATTTGGCGCTTGTGATCCTTTTGACTGTTGCCATGAGAAGCGTCAATGACCAAAGCAGACGGCAGTCCCCGCTTTGCAAGCAGCTGCTTAGCTTCTGAAACATGAGCCGCAGAATAGTTGGGACCGTTTTGAGCTCCCCGGAGTATCACGTGGCTTGTTAGATTGCCCTTGGTACTGACCTGCATAGTCATCCCAGTTTCACTGACCCCCAGGAAATCGTGCGGAGCCCTAGCGGCGACAACTGCGTCGACTGCCGCCTGTATGCTGCCCTCTGGCGAGTTTTTGAACCCGACGACCGTCGAAAATCCAGAAGCCCGCTCCCTTGATGTCTGATCGGTTACATTGCGAGCACCAATACCGCTGTAGGTCACCAAGCCGTTCAGGTACTGGGGCGTCAATGCATTCAGTGGTTCAGTTGCTACCGGCAGGCCGAGGTGTGTGATTCGGCCCATAAGCATGCGTATAGCAATCAATCCGACGCTCAGCTTATTCGAATTGTCGAGATATGGATCATATGTGAATCCTTTCCATCCGAGTTCAGTGCGAGGTTTTTCGGTGTAGGCCCGCATAACGACTTCCAGGTCAGCGTTATACTTGCTTCGTAGTTCGGAGAGCCCGGAAGCATATTCCAGCGCCGCAGCCGGATCATGGATCGAGCATGGACCAGCTACTACAGTCAGACGGTCACTCTGTCCAGCAATACCAGCCTGTACGCGCTCCCTGCTCATTACGGTAGTCTGTTCTGATTCCGGCGAAACTGGCAAAACCGCTGCTACCGCCCGCGGTGTGACGACTGCAATTTTCTGGGCTATTCGAGTATCAACCAGTCCTGGATTATTTGTATATCCGGTCTCGAGTTTGAGATCTGAGCACAATTGCCGCAAAAGAGCAGCTTCATGTAACCGGCTACCTGCATTGACCGCCTCTTGTATTTCCAGCAGTCGTTCCGCTATTTGAGCTGATTCTGGTAGTATGTCTTGTCCTGTCATCCGATGTTCTGGTGTCATATATATTCCTCGCTTACTCAAAAATAATAAAAAACCGCCAGGTTGGTGGCGGTTTGTTCTCTATCTTCGAAGTTCTCAGTTTGCAAATACACAGGATAAACCGCCACTATCACTGCCGGTAAACCAATACTGAGAGCCTTGCAAACGGATCATAGGCGCTATAGTACCAGTCCAGACAGTTCTATGCAAACAAAAGGCCCGGGGGCAATACCTCGGGCCTTTGTACAAGTACTGACGGCAGACTGCTTAACGCTTAGTGAACTGGCGCTGTTTACGAGCACCCTTGAGCCCGAACTTCTTGCGCTCTTTTTCGCGCGAGTCGCGGCTCAGCAGGTTTGCTCGCTTCAGCGTACCCTTGAGATCGTCATTCATGCCGGCGAGTGCCTTGGCGATACCCAGACGGATGGCTTCAATCTGACCTTCGTGCCCACCGCCACTGACATGGGCGCTAATACTGTAGGTATTGTCCTGGCCAAGAACCTTGAACGGCTCTTCGAGCTTTGCAAGCAAATACCCACTGCCTGCAAAGTATTCCTCGGCCGGTTTTTCATTGACGGTCACACCGCCTTTGCCGCCACTGAGGCGTACACGCGCTGTTGCACTCTTGCGGCGGCCGAGTGCGTAGTAGTAATCATTTCCAGCCATACTTATGCTGCCTTACCTTTCGTTTCAACTGCTGCAACTGAGAAAGCCTTCGGCTGCTGAGCATCATGCTTATGTTCTGCACCCTTGTAAATCTTGAGACGAGCCAAACGACCGTCACGGAGTTTATTGACGGGAAGCATACCGCGGACTGCTTGGAACACAACTTCAGTCGAGTCCTTCTCCATCTGTTCGATGAAGGTACGCTCACGGAGACCACCGGGGAATCCACTGTGCTTATAGTACATCTTCTTAGTTACTTTGGAGCCCGTTACATGAGCTTGGTCAGCGTTGATAACGACGACGAAATCGCCCGTATCAATGTGACTTGTAAACATCGGCTTGCCCTTGCCTAACAGCAGTTCAGCTACTCGTGTTGCGACTCGGCCAAGTGGCGCTTCTGCGGCGTCGACGACGTACCAGGCCCGTGTGACGTCAGAAGGCTTTGCGCTATAGGTCTTCATTATGCGTTCTCCTTGGTTTTGGCAGTCGGGCCGTCAGCCTTCTTCTTTGGCGCAGCAGCTTTAGCTACCGGCGCTTCTTTGAGGTCGTCAACGAAGCTAACCCGCGCTAGTTGACTGTTGTCGCCGCGGCGCAAGCGGGTTTTGACTACGCGGACGTGTCCGCTGGTCCGGCCGGTCAGCTTAGGTGCAATTTCATCG
>DATHYB010000072.1:0-10575 GCA_035459365.1 Candidatus Limnocylindrales bacterium | reverse complement strand
CTTGATCAGCCTTCCGACAAATAGCATAAGCTTTATATAGACTTCGTTATCTGTCCGTGCTATAACATAAGCAGTATGCTGTTGGTGTTATAGACATGATCACAAAATTTTTGATACTTCTAGGACTCGTGAGTCCCTGCTGCAGGGCCCAGGTCGTTGCCTGGCATGCAGAGCGGTTTTACTGCTCCGGATGTGACGGCTGGAGCTACTAAATCTAGCTCTGATAGCTCGCTTTCTTGCATAAGCATTGTTTTATGCTATAGTTTCGTCATGAGACGAAACTTAGGCGATTTAGGTACTTTTGGAAAATGGAGCCTTGGACTCACCTATGCAGGACTTGCCAGCGCGGCTGGCGGCATGGCGATCGAACTGGCCAATGAATACGAGAAAATCATTCAGGTTGAATTCATGCCTGTCGACAATCCAGTAGCCGAGCAGATGGTGCAAGGTGGCCTCGGTACCATGGCCGTTATGGGTGCCTCAACCCTCCTCTGTTTAGCCTACGAAAATTTCAAACGTCGCCCTTCAACATCCGCTTCAGAAACTGACCCGTATAACTCTCTTTTACCGTAGCGACTTGCTCCGGGGTGCCTTCAGCCATTACCCGGCCGCCACCCGATCCACCCTCTGGACCCATGTCGATAATCCAGTCACCGTTCTTGATGACGTCAAGGTTATGCTCGATGATCACCATGCTATTTCCGGCATCGACGAGGGCGTGCAGCATGTGCAGGAGCTTATCGACATCGGCCATGTGCAGCCCGGTTGTCGGTTCATCGAGAATATAGAGCGTCTTGCCGGTTGGGCGGCGCGAAAGTTCTGTCGAGAGCTTGATGCGCTGGGCTTCACCACCGGACAAGGTTGTCGCCGATTGTCCAAGACCGATATAGCCGAGACCGACATCAACAAGCGTTTGCAGCTTGCGGGCGATTGCTGGCTGGTTCTGGAAAAACTCGAGCGCCTGTTCACAGGTCATATCGAGCACATCACTGATCGTCTTGCCCTTGTAGTGAATCTCGAGCGCTTCGCGGTTGTAGCGCTTGCCGTGGCAGACTTCACAAGGTACATAGACATCCGGTAGGAAGTGCATCTCGATCTTGATGATGCCATCACCAGAACAATTTTCACAGCGGCCACCCTTGACGTTGAAGCTGAAGCGCCCTGCTTGGTATCCGCGCAGTTTAGCTTCTGGTGTACTGGCAAAGAGGTCGCGAATCGGTGTGAATAGCCCCGTATAGGTCGCAGGATTGGAACGCGGCGTCCGACCAATTGGCGACTGGTCAATAATGATTGCTTTGTCGAGCTGCTTGATGCCTTCGATGTCGTCATGCCGCCCTGGGACGGTATTGGCACGATGCAGCCGAGCCAGAAGCTCTTTCGACAGAATGTCGTTGATGAGTGTTGATTTACCTGACCCGCTGACGCCACTGACAACCACCATTTTACCAAGGGGGATAGTGACATCGAGGTTTTGCAAGTTGTTCTCGCGGGCATTGCGGATTACGAGCGTTTTGCCATTGCCTGGCCGCCGGTTTTTAGGAACACTGATTTCTTTTTTACCTGACAAGTATTGTCCTGTTAGACTTTTTGGATTTTTGGCAACTTCGTCCGGCGTACCGGCAGCAACAACTGAACCACCGTGTATGCCCGCACCGGGACCGATATCCAGCAAGTAATCTGCCGTCCTGATAGTGTCTTCATCGTGCTCGACGACGAGTACTGTGTTGCCAAGGTTGCGCAGCGTGTGTAGGGTATTGATTAACCGTTCGTTGTCGCGCTGGTGGAGGCCGATACTTGGCTCGTCGAGTACGTAGAGCACGCCCATCAGCCCCGATCCGATCTGTGTTGCCAGACGGATGCGCTGGGCTTCACCACCGGAGAGCGTCGTAGCCGACCGCAGCAGCGTCAGATAGTTAAGCCCAACATCTTTGAGAAACTTCAAGCGAGCGTGAATCTCTTTCATGATTTGTGCTGCGATGAAGAGCTCCTGCTCGCTCAGCGTGAGTTCGTCCATCCACCCCAGGGCATCGTCAATTGACAAGCTACAGACATCCATAATAGATTTGCCATGCAGTGTGACAGCCAGCACTTCTGGCCGCAGACGGAGCCCCTTACAGTGGTAGCATGGCCGCTCCTGCATGAATTTTTCGATATCCCGGCGGATAAACTCACTGTCAGTTTCTTTGTGGCGGCGCTCCAAATTCGGAATAACACCCTCATAGGTCGTATTGAACGACCGGCCGGCGCTCAGCCGAACCTTATATGTTTCGTTGCCGGTTCCATAGAGGATCCGATTCAGATTTTCAGCGCTCAGCTCGCCCGTTGGTACGTGCAGACTAAAGTTATGTGTGTCGGCCACCGCCTGCAGCTTCTTCATATACCAGTTGTCGACATTAATCCGGTTATACGGGCGGATCGCGCCTTCGGCAATTGTCAGCTTGCCATTGGGTAGCACCAGCTCAGGGTCAACCTCCATGCGCGAACCAAGTCCAGTACAGACAGGACAGGCGCCGTGGGGCGAATTGAAACTAAATGTCCGCGGCTCAAGTTCGGGAATACTGACGTCAGGATGTTCTGGGCAGGCATACATCAAACTGTAGCTAAACTCCTCATTAGTATCAGCATTGACGGCCGTCATGCGTCCCTCAGATATATCCAATGCTTGCTCGACGGACTGGGCCAAGCGAGTCCGGCTGTCGTTGTTATTGACGATGCGGTCGACGACGATCTCAATGGTGTGTTTGTAGTTCTTGTCGAGCTTCGGGAACTCATCGAGGGCATAGACGACGCCGTCTACACGGGCCCGGGCAAAGCCGACCCGTTGGTACTGCTCAGGAATATGTTCAAAGGCACCCTTTTTATCAACAATGACCGGTGACAGGATCATGAGGCGAGCATCTGTCGGCAAGGCTGCAACTTGATCAACGATAACATTCGTCGTCTGCCGCATCACCGGCCGGCCATCAATCGGGCAGTGCGGCACCCCCACCCGTGCAAATAGCAAACGGAGATAATCATATATTTCTGTCACGGTCGCGACCGTGGAACGTGGGTTTCGCGAGGTTGATTTTTGGTCAATCGAAATCGCCGGGCTCAGGCCGTCTATCTGATCAACGTCGGGCTTCTCCATCAAACCAAGGAACTGCCTTGCATACGAACTGAGCGACTCAACATAGCGCCGCTGCCCTTCTGCATAAATCGTATCAAATGCCAGGCTCGATTTGCCTGAACCACTCAGCCCCGTGATCACAACGAGCTTCTCTCGAGGAATCGTGACACTGATGTCCTTGAGGTTATGCTCGCGTGCCCCTTTTACAACAATATTGTCTGAACTCATGTACTCCTCTTCCCTCCTACCTCTCTGGTCATAAACGTTAGGCAATTTGACATGACTGTCAAAAGTAAATACATCGTCAGCTCTAAGCTGATGTATTATACACAAATTAGAAGAAAAGGTCGAGACCGTAGACAGCCTCTAATCTCCAGTTCGAACGCGCGGCTCTGCCATGATGAATCGCCGGGGCAGGAGATGTTGTATCCCGCCAATAATCCGGTCGCTTTCTATATGCGTTACTTTCTGAGGCATGCGAGCAAAGGGCACGCCAATCATTGATCCCGATACCGGCTGGGCTAATCTCCGGGATTGCCATTGCAGTCTCTGATGACACTCTTTGGCTTGCTCATGCAGTGCACGGGCTGCCCGCCCTGTTGTTTTCGGCGTTAATGCCAAAATATAGTCATCACCAGGCTCAACCATTATACATACAGCATCACAAACGACATCTGTAGCGTCGGGATCTAGACCATTCATTTCACTTACTTCTTTCAGCACTGTCCTTAGGGGCGGATACGTCACTTCTGCCCTATGTTGAACACCCTCGTCGTCTTCTACCTGCTCGTAACGTTCTACTGGTCGCATAAGCCTCAGCGCGTTATAAGCAATATCATATCGAGACGAAAGGTCATGTGGTACGCCGCGGTGCAGAAGCACCATGCTCAGATCTTCTGCGTCGCTTACCTTCAGGATTGGCTGAGTAACCGGCGTGACAACAGTCTGAGGGCTGGCGATTTCTGTTCCGTCGTCCAAGTCCGGTAGCGCTAGTTCACTGATTGAGGTTATGACCTCTTCGCCAAGCACCCGTCTTCCAACTTCTCGCACCCCTGCTACAAACTGTTCAGCATCAGCCCCAGAAATAGGTCGGTTCACTTCTAGATAGCTGTATTCGCGCGGACTCGGTGTGATCATATAATAGCCCCTTATTGCAAACTATTGTAACACTTGCTTAAAAAGCTTTTGAGACAACAGGTTTGACGGCGTTCAGCTCAATTACTAGCGGTAATTCGGCTTGATACGTTAGCGGCGCGCGATTAATATGGTCTTCAAACTTAAAGAATGTTGCATGTGGCGCCCAGCCGTCCTTTGCCAACCTGCTTGTATCCAGCCCCTCCTCAGTCCGCAGATGGTGTATAAGTGCTGACCGCTCATCATATAATTGGTCATTACCGGACAGATCGAGAGCGTATCCGTCTTTACCAAACAAGGCAACTTCTTTGACATCAAATGTTCCAGCTTCCATCATCAGCTGCCCACCGACTGCCGGAAGCGGATCTGCTATAACCTCATCAGCGTCGATAAGACTAGAATCTTGCCCGCCTATATCCTCATAATTTCCGAGCTCATTACTAAAAACCACGCCACCGAGCGACTGCTGCAGTCGATCGTACGCCCGCTCCTGATCCGTCGTTTGTTCATCATAGCCTTGAATAGTTACTTCACGGGTGTATTCGATTAGATTCCTAGCAACTTCTCGTTGAATTTCGAGCGCCCGTTCCCTTGATTGATAGACGCGGTCATATCGTTCTTGCAGCATACGCCCCATTTCTTTTGCCGGCACCATCACAACCGCAGCCGACCCAAGCGCATGCGCTCGGCCGATCCCATAATTGCGCTCACCGACATCATCGAGGAACATATGCCAGTCATCCGTTAATCCTTTTTGATCACGCTGTACCGTTCTAACAACTCTGAGCTCGGGAAACACGGGCGTCATCGCCGTCTGGTCGCGCTCAACCCGTCGCCGATCAGCTACTTGTTTCTGCGTAAATTCATTACCCGGTCGTGCGCCCCTGCCCATGTCGTGCTCCTCATTTTAAGATGCTTGTGTTTACTATTTGTTTACTTTAGCTTAACCGGAATGAGGGATACAGCATACCCATGTTTTATAGTGAAATAGACGACATATTGCTCGCTGTTTATGGTAACTCTCAGCAGAGACGAGTACAATACTTCCATATGTCCGAAAAATTTAAGCGTATTGGAACTGACGCCGCTGGTTACGTCCTGATCGTACTCGGCATAGCATTCAGCCCGCTGCCCGGGCCCGGCGGTCTACCGCTGGTACTTGCCGGACTTGGCTTATTGTCTATCCACAATGAGTGGGCGCGCCGGCTGCGCGAACGTCTGCTCGATCATGGTGGTAAAATTGTGGAGAAGTTATTCCCAAATAACCCGACTGTGCAGTGGCTGTATGATGCAGTCGTCGGGATGCTTCTCGTGCTTGTAGCCGTCCTGGCCTGGCGCCATGCTGCCATCTGGCAAATCACTCTCGCATCGTTCCTATTTTTCATTGCGCTGCTGATAGCCGGTCTCAACCGCGACAGAGCTACTCGCCTCAAGAATACCCTCGTCAAGCATAAGAAGTAACAACACACTATTGCTTATTACGCGAATTTGTTTATACTAATCCCTACAACTTAGAGGGAACAACGACAGTCATGTACAGCTTTATCGTACTGGGGATAATACCGGGGACAAATATACAAATAACTTTCGTGTGGTGGTTGCTTGCACTCAGCGGGCTGCTAACTGTACGGATTGTGCGCCATCTGCAGCGCAAGCAAAGTTTTACCAAACTACAGCTCTATATGGCGCTGTATACTATTCGGCATCGTCAGCTGCCGGCATAATCGATTCGCCGTAGAGCTGCAATTCTTCGAGTAGATAGCGCTGGTTTTGGGTCAATGACTTGCTCGCGCCCAGCTCCTGTAACCTACCAAAGTATTTGGCCAGCCGGCTTGATTGTCCGCCGTCGAGCAGCCGGTGGCGGCAAAAGGCGTCCCACGCCTGGCGTTCATCGGCGCTCAGCTGACGTGGAAAATTGCGGGCCTTGTAGAGTGGCAGGAGTGCCTGAAGACGTTTGTCCTGAAACCTAGTATTAAAACGCTCAAGCTCCTGAACAGGCGTATTACGAATAGCCCGCATAGTTTGAGCTTCAGTTTTATTGATAAGCCCATCGTACAGCTGCCCGTCGACCGCCGACGTATTTCCAAAAAATTCCTTCTGCGAAGGACGCGACTCGTCAATCTGCTTAAATGCAGCTTCGATTCGATCCTTGAAATCAGAGCGTGACCTGAGCAGTTTATTGTGCGTCTGCACCGTCTCGAGCGTCAGATGAATCCGCTCCTGAACAGCTTCATCGGCCAGCACGGCCAGTGGTGCGACGGCTGGACAGCGGTTGTAACGCATTTCCTTGACAGGCAGCACTACTGCTTCAGGATCCCTGCTATAGCGGCCCTGGATAGCCTGCACCAAATCATCAACCGACATATCAAGGAAGGGAGTAGGGTCATGTCGCAGATCGTATACATAGACACATGAATCCTGCTCACAGTGCTCCCCTACCCGCGTAACGGCCGTTGCATGAAGGTTGGCGCTCGGGTACCTGCCGGAGACGTAGATGAACGGCCTCTCCTCAGCCAATTGCTTCTTCACCTGATTTTTTGTGCGGCAATCTAGCAGGTGCTTGAACAAGCGGGGCTGCTTCTCCATAAGCAGCTTAGCCACGGCAATCGAAGCCGTTACGTCACTCAGGGCATCATGAGCGTGCGCGTGGTCCAGCCCGTTAACCTTCGTTAAATACTCTAACCGGTTGGTCGGTTTACCCTCGGGCGACATCGGCCACTCGATACCATCAGGCCGGAGCGCCCTGGTCATGCGCACGACGTCTAAAAGATCCCAGCGCGAACAATCATCGCACCAATGCCATTCGTAGGCGTCGTAGTAGTTGCGGTAGTGCAAAAAGCGCATAAACTCATCATCGAAGCGCACCGTATTAAAACCAAGAAACGTCGTGTTCGGCTTGACGACTTCGTCATAGAACAGTTGTAGAAACTCGCGTTCAGTCAGCCCGTCAGCCAGCGTTGACTGCGGCGTGATGCCGGTGATCATAATGGCATCAGGTTCAGGCACGACATCGGGCGTCAGTTTGACGAGCACATTAACGGGATCACCGATCGGGTTGAAGTCCATATCAGTCCGCTGCCCGGCAAACTGCATGACCCGGGCTGTCCGCGGATCAGTGCCTGAAGTCTCCAAATCATAAAAGAAAAAACTCGGTGCCGACGCCTTCATACTGCTTCTAGCATACCCCAGGGCGAGCCGTATCTACATCTCTGTTGTAAAGAGTACGCTAGAAGTCAAAGAACCGGCGAAAGAATCCTGGTTTCGGGCGGCCTATTTCCGAGCTGATCCTATCTAATCCCATTTGCCATGCACTAGGTGGATAAGGAGTAGTCGGCTCAGATCTCTGCAATCCAAAACCCATATACTCAAGCGGAAATTCTCCTCGAACTGCCGCCGCTACTGCGCCATCATCCGACAGACAGCATGATTGTATCTCAATATTTTTGCTCTCCTCGCCCTCTACTTCATAACGCCTACCGAGATGCACAACACTAGCTCCGGCCTCGTAGCCAAGATGGATCTGCTGACTGCGGGCAGTTGCCTGCTCCGAGAAGGTGTAGCCTATCTGTCCTGATGGGCATGGATCAGCAGTAACATCCAAATCACCAGTAGGCTCACCTTTGCTTACATCTCTAATAATTGACAAAGCTGAGAACCGAACGATGTCTACTTCTGATTGGCTCGCTTCAAGAGGCTTATGCTCAATAGGGAGATAGTGGAACTGTTCAGCCATAGATCGCTCCTTTTGATATTTATCTTATATGTTTGAACGATTATCCAATATACGCTTATACAGTAGTATTTCAATAGTTACTCTATTGGTTTGAATTTATAAGTTGAGCGAGCATCAAGTGTAACGGATACATGAGTAGGCTTACGACGTAATATCTTAGAAGGATGAGGTAAATCAAATGAGAGGGAGTGAACACCTACTGTTTCAGAGATTGGCTCATCATCTATGCCTGAAACTTGATGCTCGATATTGTATTTTGTTGGCAATACAACCCGGTCACCGTCCTGCTTCATTTGATCAAGCATAGGCACTTCAATGCCGACGAGGTTTGGTATGTCTAAGGGCATGCCATCATAGTACGTAGCTTCTACTTGATCCCTTGGCAATAAGAATGCATAGACATCGGCACTGGCTGCAACAGTGGATACATCGTCAATTTGGCTGGCTAGCACGTTCGGATCGGTCGGAAACTGCGGCCGTTCGAATCTGCTATCAGGATAGCTTTCGAACATAACACTACTATTATAGCGCTTATGTAAAAATAAGTCAATAGTTTTGAGTAAATTTGCCGTGTTGTCAAAGACGCCCGGGGATAGGCTTTAGTACGTCAATGATCCGTGTGTTCCAACCTGAATCTCTTGCCCGGCTTCAATGCCCTTGCGGACTAAATCGTGCATAATGCCCATTTTTTTCATGATGTCCCGCAGGCGCTGGACAGCTTCTTCATTTTTGAAGTCTGTCCGGGCAGCAAATCGTTCGATTTTGGTGCCCGTGACGACAAATACACTGTCAACCAGCGAGGTTGTCCAGTTGGGCTCGGACTGCTCCAAGCGCAGGACTGGCAAGGCATCAGCATCTTCTTCCTCGAGTTCAGTAACTGCTGCCCGCTGCTTCTGGACTATCTGCTTGACGGCGTACAATAACTCTTGAATACCTTGTCCAGAGGCTGCTGATATGGCCCTGATCTTAGCTGATTCAGGTACAACAGCACGTAGTTGGTCGATGAGGTCACTCACAATGTCATCGTCAAGCCCGTCAATTTTATTGAGGACGATAATTTGCGGCCGCGCACTCAGGTCGACGTCATAAGCTGCCAGTTCTTCTTGAATAGTTTTGTAGGCCGTAACCACATCTTCGCTGTAGGCGTCGATGAGGTGCACAAGTACTGCTGTGCGTTCAATGTGACGCAAAAACTCGTGTCCGAGTCCCCTTCCCTCTGCAGCACCTTCGATGAGTCCGGGAATGTCAGCAAACAGGAGGCTGGATTCCTTGTCGACATCAACCATACCAAGATTAGGCGTTAGAGTTGTAAAGGGATAGTTAGCAATTTCCGGACGGGCATTACTGACCTTAGCCAGCAACGTCGATTTGCCTGCATTCGGCAGTCCGACAAGACCAACATCGGCAATCATCTTGAGCTCCAGCATAGCTTCAAGCTCTACTCCGGGTTCACCTTTTTCGGCAAACTTGGGCGCCTGACGGGTTGAACTGAGAAAGTGGGCATTACCGAAGCCGCCGCGTCCACCCTTGGCTATAACGGTTTTCTGTCCGTCTTCGACGAGGTCTGCCAATACTTCACCTTCGAGTGTGGTTACGACAGTACCGACTGGCACTTGGACGAGCAGCGGCTTGCCACTCTTGCCGTGCTTTTTATTCTTACCGCCCGGCTGGCCAGATTCTGCAACGAGTTCTTTTTGGTAGCGGAATGAAGCTAAGGTGTCTTGGTTGCGACTGGCAACAAACTCTATGTTACCGCCATGGCCGCCGTCACCTCCGTCCGGGCCGCCTTTCGATATAAATTTTTCCTGGCGGAAGCTCATTTTGCCATCCCCGCCAGCGCCAGCTCGAATAAATACTTTGGTTTTATCTATAAAATTCATGCTCAGTCGATCCTTCCCGAAATCTTACCGTATCAGTATAAACTGTAGCATTCACCTGCTGCAGGACCATGAAAATTCAAACAATAGCTAAACGGCTTATCTATCCGCTTGGCGGCTACTGATAGATGTAGTGCTCAAACTTGGCGGCTGATACCCAATCGGTTGTGCGGCCTTCGCGTCCCCAACCGGCGATACCGTTCATGTCGGCGTATTTGATCATCGTACCATCTTCGGAAACTGCTTCGATGACTCCGACGTGGCCTTCTGCGCCGCGGTCGGTCTGGCCGATTGCACCGACTTTTGGAATGGAGCCAACAACCCAGCCGCTCATCGGCGCACGGTTGTCCCAGGTGTTGGCATTACCCCAGTTCGCGGGTACGGTAACACGATTCGCGACGTACCAGGTGCAGTAGCCAAAGGTGTAGCCATTGAAGCCGTATATCGCGCTCGATCCCCAGGCAAAGCCACTGGTAGCAGCCCGGACATTCACGACAGGCGCTGGCTGAAGGCCGTTCGGGATCAAAATGCGTTCACCAGGCTTGAGTCCGGCAATTTCAGCGTCATTTGAGGCAATAATCTGCTCAGCAGAAGCCTTGTATTTGTTGGCCAGTGATTCAGGGGTATCACCGGCTTTGACGGTGTAAACGATACCGTTGACTGGTGGAATAACGAGCGCCTGACCAGCATTAACGGCATTGCTCGTCAGACCGTTGGACCAG
>DATHYB010000071.1:0-7170 GCA_035459365.1 Candidatus Limnocylindrales bacterium | reverse complement strand
GCTTATGATGTCAAGTTTGTTTGCCTATAGCCTTCTGGCTCTATGTAACAACTCTACGAGTTGAAGGATCAGATAGATTATGACTACGAGACGTGGTGCTTTATACGTTCGACGACGTCAGCAATCACTACTTGTGATTTTACGAGATATTCGTCGACACCAAGACTTTGGGCCCGCTCTTTGTCACTTTCCTGACTAAGGGCAGTCAGCATAATTATTTTCAAATTAGCCGTCTCGGGAGTATTACGGAGAATGTCGAGTACGTCGAAACCACTCACCTTTGGCATCATCACGTCGAGCAGCACGAGGTCCGGATGATACGCCAAAGCAGATGCAAGGGCATCTTCGCCATTAGCAACGCGCCGGACGTCAAAGCCTTCGGCTTGCAAGCGTGTGGCATAGACATTGGCAAGCGCATCATCATCTTCGACGAGTAGAATCCGTTTGGCGTGGGTGGGTGCAGTAAAGTCCTGTTGTGTATCCATACTGCTTAACCTAACCTATTTAGTCGTGATTTGCAACAAACTTTTCACGAAGCCGTCGAACATTGGATGCGGACGGTTCGGCCGCGATTTGTACTCGGGATGAAATTGGCTGGCGAGGAAAAACGGATGATCTATCGCCTCTATCACTTCGACAAGCTTATTGTCAGGATTAATACCGCTGGCACGGATTCCCCAGGATTCATACTGACTTTGGAACTGCGAGGCACATTCGTAGCGGTGCCGGTGGCGTTCGACAATGTCGCGTACACCATACACCCGTGCCGCCAAACTGCCATCACTGAGTGAACAACGAAAATCACCGAGACGCATTGTGCCGCCCGTATTTTCAAGACCCTTCTGACCGTCCATTGTCGCGATAACTGCATGCTGGGTATCAGGATTCACTTCTACGGTATGAGCATCATCAAGCCCCGCATTTCGAGCCGCGGCAATCACCGCCATGTGCAGTCCATAACACAGGCCGAGGTATGGCAGGCCGTGCGTCAACGCATACTGGGCAGCCTTGATTTTGCCTTCGACGCCCCGCGACCCAAAACCACCTGGAACGATGACACCGTCGTACTGACCTAGTTCCTTGCCGATGTCCGCACTCGCACCAAGCTTCTCTGCGTCTACCCAGACTATCTCAACCTGAGCATTCTGAGCCCAGCCTGCCGCTCGCAGCGCCTCAAATACAGACATATACGTGTCCTGATTGTCCAAGTATTTGGCTATTACACCAACTTTTATACGATTTTTTTGCGTGCCCGTTGCCTTAGCTACCACTTCCCTCCAGCCTGCCAGGTCAGCTTTGTGCGCTTCCAGCCCAAGCCGGCGGCAGAGCACGTCGGCAACGCCGGTATCTTCTAACGTCAGTGGGACTTCGTAAATACTCGGCGCATTTGGCAGCAGTGCGATTGCGTCTTCCCCGATGCCGCAGTACAAGCTTAGTTTTTTCTTGACGCTGGCTGGGGCTTTGTCCTCGCTGCGGGCCACCAAAATATTCGGGCTAATGCCGAGTCCACGGATTTCACGGAAGGAATTCTGAGCTGGCTTCGTTTTGATCTCTTTACTCGTGTTGAGGTACGGCAAGTAGACAACATGCACATAGGCACAGTTATCGAGCCCAACCTTCATGCCAAGCTCACGGATAGCCTCTATAAAGCTGAGGGACTCGTAGTCACCAACGGTGCCACCTATTTCGACAATATGTACGTCGTAGCCCTTGCCCGCCGCCTGAATCATTTCCTGAATCGCGTTGGTGACATGGGGGATAATCTGAACACTCTTACCTTCGTACTTGCCGGCGCGTTCGTCTTCGATAACCTTGAGTAGCACTCGCCCACTCATCAGACTACTCTTCTGCGTCAGCTCCTGGTCGAGAAAGCGCTCATAGTGGCCGAGATCAAGGTCCGTCTCGGCACCGTCTTTGGTCACATAACACTCACCATGTTCGCGCGGGTTCAGTGTACCTGCATCGACGTTGAGGTACGGGTCACACTTTTGGATGTTGACGCTCAGCCCGCGGGCTTTCAAGAGGTTGCCAATGGAGGCTGCAGTGATACCCTTCCCGAGTCCAGAAAGCACACCACCAGTCACAAAAATATATTTAGTGGGCTTCGCCACGCTCATCTGCTCCCCATTTGTTCTGCTTTTATAGTAGCTTATCAGGGGCAAAATCGCAACTAACGATCATATACTACTTGAACTCTTGACAGATGGGAATAAAGTTATATTCTTGATTTATGTCTATCGAACGAAAACACCTCCGACTCCTACCGTCAATTACTGAAAATGAAGTTCCGCCCACTGCACCTTCGGATGTATATACAGGCTATGACGATGGTAACGGTTGCACAATTGCAAACCCTCCTTCCGAGTTCCCTACCGAACCCACGCAGCCAGCTGTTCGGTGGCTACATCTGACTGTCGATACCGAGCCGACCGATTGGACTTAGCCCTCCCTAGACCTTATCGGTTTAAGTAATCGAGTGCAGCCTGGCGCTGCTTGTCATTCTTCGCTTCAATATCAGCTTCGGACAATTTGACTTCTTGGTCAGGCTTGATGCCCTTCTTGTGGATGTTTTCGCCGCTCGGACGGAACCAGCTGGCGATAGTCACTTTCAGCATGTCACCGTTACAACTGCCATCAGCCTGCCTTGGGCCAGCCACGCAGATCGTCTGCTGCACGACACCCTTGCCGTAGCTCTTCATGCCAATCAGCCGGGCAGCCTTGTTATCACGCAGTGCTCCAGCCACAATCTCTGATGCCGACGCACTTCCTTCATCAATCAAGACAACCGTTGGGATGCCCTGTAGCGTAGCCGGTCCGGTCGACTGATACGCCTTGATAGTGACATCACCGCGCTTCTCGGTGAGGACCGTCTTGCCGGCTGGCAACCACTGTCCAGCTACTTCAACAGCTTGTTCGAGCCGGCCGCCAGGATTGCCGCGCAGGTCGAGAACGATCTTTTGGACGCCCTTATCTCTAAACTCGTTTGCAGCCTTGCTCACCAGATCTGCCGTGTCATTCGAGAACGTCGATACGGTCAGGTAGCCGATGTTGTCTTCAACGATCTCGTGCTTAGCGCTCGGTACTTGAATGTTTTCCCGGGTAATCGTGAACGTTTGTGCCGCCGATTTGTTGCGGATGATCTGCAGCTTGACCGTTGTGCCCTTTTCGCCGCGAATCTTTTTGACCGCTTCGTCAATCGACAAGCCACTGGTTGATTCGTCATTGATTGAGGCTACTATGTCTTGCACCCGGATGCCTGCCCGCTCAGCCGGGAAACCGGCAATCGGCGAGACGATGATCAGATTGTCGTCTTTATCCTTACCAAGTTCTGCGCCAATACCACTGAAGGAGTTGTCGATCTGGCTCTGAAACTCTTTGGCTTCCTTCTGCGTGTAATATTCAGTGTATGGGTCATTGGTCGACTTGGCCAAGCCTTCCTTAAGTCCATTTATAATCTGCTCTTCAGTTAATTTACCATCATAATTATTACGCAGTACATCGTAGACATCATCCACCTGTGAATAGTTGAGTTGTTCAGGCAAGCCACTAACCGCCTTGAACTCTGATTGCTGCGCCCCAACTGGGAACCGGCCCGCGCCAAAGGCATTACCAAGGCCAAAAGCCAACAGTACGAGCACAGCTATGCCCAATGGCTGCGTGAAGAACCCTCGCTTCTTTGATCCCTTCTCTGTCATTACGCTTATTATAGCAAGCTTAGGCTGATTTCAGACTGAAATTACGAGCAATTATTTATTTTTTGGCCGGGTCGTAAACCAGACAAATCCTGCAGCACACAGGCATCCAATCGCGAGAGCAAACGTAGGTAGTGTAACGAGTATTGTCACCCATGCCGTGCGTCCCAGGCCGTCGTAACCTTCTCCGGCTAGCGGCGTACTCGATATCAGCACCTGACTGCCGATGGAGATAGTCAAGGCCACAAGTGCAGTGATGATCAGTGGACGCATAACTTCTAGAAACTGACGAACTTGATGTAGCTCGTACCACCACCGCTACTTTGGTAGGCACCGTCACCAACCCGAGTTAGATTGGTCATGCGGTATAGGCCATCACCAAGACGGTTGTAGTCGCTCACCGTAATGCCGTTTTCGCTAACCGCTTCAACATACATAACATGGCCGTAGTAACCTGCTTCGACGACCGCTGCATCACCAACCCGGGGAGCCGTTGAGACGCGGTAGCCCATAGCACCTCCACGAGTTGCCCAGGTGTTTGCATTACCGAGACCGGCTGGTACGCCGCCAGCGCGCCATGCAACCCAGTCCGTACAGTTGCGGTAGCCGTAACCACCGGTAGCCGGATTCCAAACGGAACCGTTCACACCCCAGTCGTAATTAGCACAGTACCCTGTTACCTGGCCCGTGTGAACGCAGGGAGCGTTCCCCCAAGGGTAGCCACCGCCGCCGACCATACCGGCGCTGGTACCAAAACGGCGGGCGTTTTCGATAGCCTGCTGTTTCTTGAGCTCACTAATCCTCGAGCTATTACTGGCTATTTGCTGGTCGTATTCATTCTTTTGAGCTTGGGTGTAGGCTAGCATTTGGGCCTGCTGCGCCTGATCGGCAGCAATCTGGGCCTGTTGCGCTTTGATGCTTTCGAGGAGCTGGTCGACCTGATCCTTCTTTTGCTTCAGCTCGTTCTGCAGGGCAGCAATTTTAGCCAAAGACTCCTGCAAGTTTTGCTGGACAGCATTGCGATATTCTTCTTTGTCAACAAATTCACTAATGTTTTTGCTGGTAGCCAGCATTTCAATGGTTGAGATCTGGCCGTCAACATACATAGCCTTAACATCTTCGCCGAGTAGCTCGCGCTGTTTGTCGAGTTGTGCCTGCTTAGTTGTAATCTCTGTTTGCAAACGCGCCTGCTCAGCCTGGTTGGCGACAATTTGGACCTGGATTGCATTAATCTGAGCCTGCAACCGGGCAATGGCATCTTGATAACTGGCGGCCTGCCCTTGCAGGACATCTACGTTCTGTTGAGCGGCAGCATTTTGGTTGCGCAGAGCCTGGATCTGAGCGTCAAACTCATCCGCTTTTACATATTGGGTATAGGTTCCGCCGAGCAGCACAACACTCAATGCCACAACAGCAGCTACTTTACCGTAGCGGCGCGAAGCTGTGAGACGAGTAGATACTGATTTTGTTTTCATTTTGTTTGGTTTTAAAAGATACATCTTGAATATATCACGCTTCGTGTGCGTTGTAAACTACCTTATGCTTACCCTGCACTGCGCGTGTGCCTTGATACTATGCGCCCCCACTAACCTTGTTTGATCTATTTCGTTTTGAATTTGAGATACCGCCGAGTAGCAATGACAGAAGAGGCAGCTCCTAATAGCATACCAACAAGGATTTGCATCAACAAGAGCGGCCAGAAATGTTCACGGAAATAGGTCTGGGCGAAATTGATGTCAAGCAACCCCAAACTGCTGGCCTGCAGCGCCGAGCTGGCAGCAACAAAGACGGAATTGATAAACAGCATCGATATAATAGCCGACAAAATACCATACACCACACTCTCGACAACAAACGGACCGCGGATAAACCAGGTGCTCGCGCCAAGCAGGCGTTCGATGGTGATTTCATCACGGCGATTGAAAATTGCCATCTGGATCGTATTGAAGATAATCAACGCCGAAATAATCGAGAACACGATGACCGCAATGATACCGACCCGCTGCAAAATGTTGGTAGCGTGGGTGATATTGTCGATGGCCTTCTTACGCTCTCCTGAGTATGACGGCGAGCGGTCAGTCTGCAGGGCGGCGTTCTCTTTGGTCGTCAAGAAGGCGCGGACATCCTCTATTTTGTTAAGGTCGCGGGGTTTGATACGGATAGTAGCCGGGATCGGATTGCCTGATATAGTGGCGGCCGTCAGCAAACTCTGGTTACCTGCATTCTGCTTGGCGTAGGCTTCAAGCGCCTGTTCCTTGTTGAGGAATTGGACGGTTTCTACATTTTCCTGCCGGCGAATACCGGCCAGCAGCTTGTCGCGTTGCTCGGCAGTTACGTCATCCTTCAAAAAGACGGAAATGTCGATTTTGTCAGTGATTTGTTCGATGGTGTTCGCAAAGGTGGCGTTCGCGATCAACGAAAATAGTACGATCGTCAGCGTTACCACCATGACAGCCATAGCGGCGATCGCTAAGGTAGCATTACGGACAAAGCTTGTAAGGCCGGCTTGGACAATCCGGTTGAAGCTGATCAGTTTGCGTTTCATACCCTGCGAATCTCCGACTGTCCGCTAGCCGACACACTTCCGTCTGCCCGGTCGCTGGCAATCCGGCCGTGCTCGATCGTCACGACGCGCCGCTTGAGGCGGTTGACGATATCCATATTATGGGTGGTCAGCAGTACCGTCGTGCCGTAGCGATTGATTTTTTCAAGGATTTTGATGACGTCCCAGGCATGCTTCGGGTCAAGGTTTCCTGTCGGCTCGTCAGCAATCAAGATTTTCGGCTGCCGCACGATGGCCCGAGCAATGGCAACGCGCTGACGCTCACCACCAGACAACTCCTTGGGCATATTTTTTTCCTTACCCTTCAGGTTGACGATATCCAGCACGCGCGGCACAGTATGTTCAATCTCTTTTTTGCCCATACCGACGATTTCGAGGGCAAACGCTACGTTTTCGAAGACGGTCTTATTGGGCAGAAGCTTAAAGTCTTGGAAGACGACGCCGATTTTGCGGCGCAGCAGCGGGATGTCTTTGTCACGGAGTTTGTCGTAATCCACGCCGCCGATGATGATCTTACCGCTCGTCTGGCGCTCTTCACGGGTCAGCAGGCGGAGCAGCGTCGTCTTGCCGGCGCCGCTCTGACCAACCACAATCACAAACTCTTTTGGCTCGACATGAAGGCTAATCCGGTCCAGTGACGGCGCATTTGATTTACCATACGTTTTGGTTACCCTATCGAGAAGAATCATTACTAATCAAGTATAGCAAATAAAACAGCGGCTTATACGCTTAAAGTCAGAGCTTTTCAGTTTACCTACAGAAGAACAGAATTATTGAATTTTAGGTAATTTGATGATTTTGGCATGGTTCATATTCGCATCAACTACCTGAGCCATGTATTCAAGTGATTGGTCGAGGATATCACCAACAGGAAGACCTGAATCTGCTTCCGCCATGGCTAAAATTCGTCCTGTT
>DATHYB010000070.1:0-5571 GCA_035459365.1 Candidatus Limnocylindrales bacterium | reverse complement strand
CAATCGTCGCCATACCGAGGTTGTGTGTCAATTCGACGAGGGTATCAACAGCCGTCCGGATAGCCCGCTCGGGTACGCCTGAATTCTGCACCCGTGCCGATAATGCCCGTTCAGCCCGGAGTGCCGGCTTGACATCGTGCGCTTCTTCGCTGAGTGAATTGACATACAGGCGGTAGCCTTTGTCAGTTGGGACACGGCCGGAGCTGGTATGCGGCTGATGGATATAGCCGAGCTTTTCGAGTTCGGCCATTTCTGCGCGGATAGTAGCCGACGACACGTTGAAAACTTTAGCCAATAACTTACTGCCGACGGGACTGGCTACCTCGGCGTACTGTTCGATAATGGCTGATAGTATGTGCTTTTGGCGCTCTGTCATGGCAATGGTTTATTACAAAAGCATTGTAGCCTGCCTAGCACTCAAGAGTCAAGAGTGCCAAGCAGGATGCTGCAGTGGTCAGATTACCACGTCCACTTGCTGAGAAGGATGGCCATGTCGGCCGCTCCAACAGTGCCGTCGCCGTTGAAGTCAGCTGACGGGTAAGCTTGCCCATCTTTGCTGATGACAATTGAGAGGTCGATAGCATTGACTCGCTTGTCTCCGTTGGCATCACCGCCGCTTACTGCAGTCGTTAGATTGAGGGTCACGACTGAGGAAGTAGTCGCGTTGCCGGCCACATCATACGCTTTTGCGGTCAAGCTTTTCGCACCCGCAGCGACTCCTGCCGTATTCCAGCCGTATGAGTACGGTGCAGTTGTATCTGTACCTAGTAAGGTCGTGCCTTGATAGAATCCAACCTTCGAAACTCCTACGTTATCTGTAGCATTAGCTGCAATCGTGACACTAGTCCCAACTGCAACCGAAGAACCATTTGCAGGAGCAGTGACATTCACAGCGGGGGGAGTTGTATCGGTAGGAGTAGTATTTGGAAGAATTTCGATACCATTTATGAGCGGTTTATTGGTAGTTGTACCACTGAAGTTGAATGTCGCGTTGCCGTCACTTACCGTAATAGTTCCCTCTCTGACAAGAGCTGCATTAGGACCGACCGCGCCGATGATGTCAAGGCTCGTGATGAACGGCGTACCTTCCGTGGCAACCGAGAAGACGCGGCAGCCGGCAGTCGTACAAGCAGGGTAGGTTTCAGCAAAATGCAGGCGATATTTGTAGGTGCCGCTGGCAATTGGAATGCTGTACGCAGTCATGCCGTAGCGTTCGTGCCGGTAGAGGTTGTCATTGGTAGTATTTGCAATCGCGAGAGCAGGATCTCGGCTCACAACTGAACCACCAGTAGCAAAGGTATCAGCTTGCCAGTTGGCACCGGAAGGATCAGTGAAGGCAGGACCACCTGTGTTCATTCTGAACGGAATACTGACGGCAGTGGGTGGCACTGTTACGGTTACCGAAACTAATGCCGATGTCGATGTATTCCCTGCAGCATCGTAGGCTCGTGAACTGATGGTATGACTGCCCGCTGCTACACCAGTCGTGTTCCAGGCATAAGCATAGGGACTGGTTGTGTCCGTTCCCTTGAGTGCACCATCAATATAAAATTCAACTTTTGTGACGCCCGCACTGTCGCTTGCCGAGGCAGTAACAGTTACAGTACTACCAGCCGTAATCGTTGCACCCGCTGCCGGTGTAGTAATAGCCGTTGTCGGCGCTGTTGTATCTGCAGTGACACAATTATCACCGAGTCCAATTGGTACGCAGGTCCTGTCGCCTAGCAGCAGAACACGGTCGAGCTGGACATTAGCCTCTTTGCCGGTATACGTAAGCTGGTGCGTACCCACGGTCAAAGATACATCAATAAATGCCGAGGTCGTTCCGTCCTTGTAGGATACCCAGGTCCAGACATTGGCCGGTATTGCCGCATTGTCTCCGACATTTACCGCACAGCCGCCGTCAACCTGCAGATAGTATGAATTATGAGTTGTTGTCGGTGCCTTGATACGGCTCCATACACGGTAGGTACCGGCAGTACCGACCGTCACAGATTGGGTAACCTTACCATACGTCGTCGCTGGCGCGGTCGTACACGTCTGAGCATTTGCTTGTTGCGCAGGCACCCCCAACGCATACATAGTCAGTATCAGTATAAGCGCAGCCCCTGACCATGCCAGCTGCTTCCACCCCCAAATTGTTGTGTACATGTTTGTCTCTTTATTAAAGCATTAGCCCAATAACCACCAGTATGACAAACATCAAACAAAATGCAAATGCTTATTTACATTTTCAGCGTTTTACCCTTTTGCTGTAGATACTAGGCTTGGTACAAATAGCTTCTGGTATCTTTGATAAGCTGTTCGATCAGCGCCCGCCCCCGCAGCTGGTTGTCGCGATACACTCTGCCGAGCTTTGACATCTCGTAAATCGCCGCAACTGCCTCGTCGAGGGCATCATTGATAACATACGTGTAATAATCCTCTGTCAGGGCTGCATCAAATTCTACCAGGGCACTCTCTAGGCGCCGCCGAACTTCCTCTTCGGGTAACGCGCCGCGGTGGTGCAACCGTTCAATCCAGACAGGGAAACTAGGCGGAATAACAAAAATGATTGAAGCGTCAGGCTTAGCGCGGTGAATATTGGCAGCGCCAACGATTTCTATATCAGTGATGGCTATCTTATTGTCCTGCAGAGCTTTATTGAGCTCCCGGACGCTAATGCCATAGACGTGTTTTTTGTGAATGATGGCCGCTTCGAGGTAATGGCCGGTCTTGATATCATCAAGCACATCTTCACTCGATCGGAACCAGTATTCCCTGCCATTTTCTTCGGGTACACCATCATTGGTACGGGGCTCCCGGGTCGTGTCTGAAACAATGTAATGGAACTCACCCGTTTTCACGAGCTCGCGGATAACTGCATTACGCCCGCTTGAACTGGGACCTACCAAAAGAACGAGCGTGAGACGATTAATCGATCGGGCGGCCGTCTCTGACAACCGATACGTATCGAGATGTTTATGGAATTCTGCGCTGTGCTCGAGATCGCCCATGTAATTATCTAGCTTATCACACCGCTATACTTCTAAAAACCTTTGAGCGCGAAGGTGTAAGTTTGCCCGGAAGGCACCCCCCCGCACAGCTTCTTTATCTGAGGCAGACTGCACTGCCTGCGCCCCAAATACAATCCATAGTAATAACCCAAAAACCATCAATGCCCGGCGGATCAGTCGGAGTGGTGCGGCAGTCGATAAGAACATGTATGCTTTTCCTGATTAACTACCTCTAGCATACGAGAATAAGCGATACCGTGTTCACAAAATTTTCATACCAAATAGTGTTTTCTACAAATGCTTATGCTATTACCGCTCAATTCATAGCCTACTAGACTGAGCCTAGGGTTTAATCGCGCTTGAGCATCACGGTAAATGCCTCGGCTGGTATGTCGACTTTACCGAAGCGTTTCATGCGCTTTTTACCCTTGGCCTGCTTGGCGAGCACCTTCTTTTTGCGGGAGACGTCACCACCATAGAGACCAGTCGTCACGTCCTTGCGGTAAGCACTGAGGTCTTCACGGGCGATAAAGCGGCCACCGATAGCTGCCTGCAGAGCAACTTGGAAGTTTTGACGCGGGATTACATCCCTCAGCTTGGACACTGTTTCACGGCCTAAACTGTTAGCTTCTGAACGGTGCGCCATGACGCTCAGGGCATCGACGCGCTCACCGGCAACGTAAAAATCAACGCGTACCAGATCTTCGGTGCGGTAATCATCGAGTTCGTAGTTGAATGAGCCGTAGCCGCTAGTAACACTTTTGAGCTGGTCATAAAAGTCGGTCAACAGGTTTGCCAGTGGTGCTTCAAAACTGACGAGAGCCCGGGCGTCGACATAACTGAGGTTTTTGTGGATACCCCGCTTGCTTGATATGAGCTGAATAACTGAACCGACGTAGTCCTGCGGCACGACAATCTCACCCTTGATCCATGGCTCATGGATGTGTTTGATTTGGGCTGGATCAGGCAGGTCTGAGGCACTTTTGATATCAAGTTCGTCGCCACTCAGCATCGACACATGGTAATCAGTCGACGGGTTTGTGACCACCAGGTCAAGGTTGTATTCGCGTTCCAAACGCTCCCGAACGATATCCATATGGAGGAGCCCCAGGAACCCAATGCGGACACCAAAGCCAAGCACCGGTGAGTTCTCGGGCGCAAACTGCAAAGCGGAGTCGCTCAGGCTCAGCTTTTCGATGGCATCTTTGAGCAGTTGGTAGTTTTCGTTGCTGTCCGGGAAGAAGCCGGCGTACACGAACGGCTTGACGTCTTTGTAGCCTGGTAGCGGTTCATCGGCTGGTGCACTGGTAAGCGTCACCGTGTCACCGACGCGGGCCTCGCGGGTACTTTTGAGGTTAGTCACAATGTAGCCAATCTCACCCGTTTCGAGGGCCGAACCAGGCGTCATATCTGGCTTAAGCGCACCAACTTCCAGGGCCAGACCGGGTGCTTTGGTAGCCATCATGGTCATCTGCGCCGCCTTGGCAATCCAACCTTCAAAGACACGCACATACAAGATGACGCCCCGATAGTCGTCGTAGTAGCTATCAAAAATCAACGCCCGCGTCTTGCTCGCTTTCGGCTGTTTGGGAGACGGAATGTCTTTGACGATGCGCTCCAGCACAGCTTCGACGCCCATACCTGTCTTGGCAGAAATTTCTAAGATATCCTTGCGTTCACAGCCCAGCAAACTAATCACTTCCGCACTCACCCGCTCCACGTCGGCCGCTGGCAAATCGATCTTGTTGAGGACCGGAATGATGGTCAGATCGGCTGCCATCGCCAGATAGACATTGGCCAGTGTTTGCGCCTGGATACCCTGTGTCGCATCGACAACCAGAAGCGCACCCTCGCAGGCTTCCAGACTGCGTGAGACCTCGTAACTAAAATCTACATGCCCTGGCGTGTCAATCAGGTTCAGTTCATGTCCCTGATATTCCATGCGGACGGGAGCGAGCTTGATAGTAATCCCCTTTTCGCGCTCCAGGTCCATGCGGTCGAGCAGCTGCGCTTTCATATTGCGCTTCTCGACCGTTCCTGTCAGCTCCATTAAACGGTCAGCAAGCGTCGACTTGCCATGGTCAATGTGCGCAATAATACAGAAGTTTCGAATCAGGTCGAGTGTCATTTGTACCTATTATAACAGAGGTACGATTATCTTGACAGACTCCTAGTATGGCTGCCCAATAGATTTGAAGATGATTTTCTTGGCCCGCTTGAAAATCGGTCGGACTTCTTCTAACCCGAACAAGGATGAAACGGCGACATGAGTTGACAGGATCACGGCCGATATGAGCGACAGCTTCGTAAATAATGCCAGTCCTTGGTCGTTGATACCCAGTGGGTAGATACTAATCATGATAAAACCAGCTACCAACGAAAAACCAGCAACGGATATGATTTTGAAAATTGCCTTCCAGAAATTGAGGTTCAGGAGGCCCGGGTCGCGGTACAGCATGATGGCAAACAGAATAACTACTTCAATCGTCGCCACAAATGACTGCGCAATCGCCAGGCCCTCCAGGCCGTAAGCTGTCGGCCGAGACAAGAGGTAAGCCAGAATAATATTCAGAAC
>DATHYB010000069.1:0-7858 GCA_035459365.1 Candidatus Limnocylindrales bacterium | reverse complement strand
GATTCTGACATACTTTATATAAGTGTAAGCGAAATGTACTTGCTTTTCCAAATTACTTAGTATAAGATAAAGCCTATTATTTAGCAATTAATCCGGAGCGGCACAAAAAATGGTCTCAACTTTCAACCCCATCGTAGGCGTTACTGCCGCTTTCCGGCGCTAACTCTCTTCACTTTTTGACAATTTAGTAACCTCATAACAACACTCGCATCGCTGGAGGCGATGTGCTATGCAACAACTCAAACCCACTGAAATTCTGCGTCTCTACTGGCGTTTCGCCTGGAGGCATAAAAAACTCGTCATCGGGCTGATGGTCAGCGTTCCGCTCGCAATGCTCACCTTTCGCTTTTTGCCCTCGCTTGTCGTAGCCAATATTTTGCAACGCCTTAGTACCGGCGAATATACCGACGGCCAGCTCTGGCAAAGCTTTGGGTCATCCCTCTTGCTCTATATTTTCCTCGTTGCTTTCGGAGGCATCCTGATGTGGCGCCTGGCCGTCATCTTTATATGGAAACTTGAAATGCGCGTCATACAGGACATCCACGAACATATATTTGACCATCTCCTCAAACAAAGTGCTGATTTTCATGCAAACCGCTTTGGCGGCTCGCTTGTGACGCAAGCCAACAAATTAGCCAGCTCTTACGTTCGGATCGCTGACACATTTACCTTCCAGGCCGCAGGGCTCGTCTTGTCGTTCGTGTTTACGATCATATTGCTGGCGCCTCGGGCACCGCTGATTGTCCTGTTCCTGATACTGTTTTCAATCTTGTATATGGTCATTGCGATTTTGATCACAAAACGCATGCGCGTGCTAGGTGCAATCGAAGCTAATACTGCAAGCCGGCAAACTGGATATTTAGCCGATGTTGTCACCAACATTATGGCAGTGAAAAGTTTTGCTGCTACTACATTTGAGCGCATCCGATACCGGGAAGCCACAGCCGCCACGCGGAGTGCCACCAATGACGTCATGCTGGCAGGTACCAAGCGGGACATCGTATTCTCGAGTTCTACGACTCTACTGAGCAGCGTATCGCTGATTCTGGCCGTAGCCGGTGTCGTGCTTTGGAATGCCGACATTGCTACCGTGTTCCTCGCCATAACGTACACTGGTGTAATTGGCGAGAATCTTTGGACGTTCAGCCAGCAGACGCTCCGGAATTTCAACCGGGCAGTTGGTGATGCCAAAGATATGTCAGAAATACTTCAAATACAGCCTGCCGTCGAAGACCCGGCCAAACCGGAGAAAGTTCGCATTGCTCGCGGCGACATCAGATTCGATAGCGTATCGTTCAGTTACAAACAAGGCGAGCAGGAAGCATTATTCGACGATTTCAATCTCCATGTTAAACCTGGCGAAAAAGTCGGGCTTGTCGGTCATTCCGGTTCAGGCAAAACAAGTTTAACCAAACTATTACTCAGATTCTCTGATGTCCAAAAAGGCGAGATATTGATCGACGGTCAAAATATTAGACACATCACCCAGGATGATTTACGTCGGAATATAGCCTACGTGCCACAGGAGCCACTGCTGTTTCATCGGAGCCTTCGTGAGAACATCCGCTACGGACAGCCTGATGCTACAGACCAGGAAATTGAAATCATCGCTCGCTCCGCCCACGCTCATGACTTCATCACAGCACTTCCCGAAGGCTATGACACGCTCGTTGGGGAACGCGGCGTCAAATTATCAGGGGGCCAACGGCAGCGGATTGCCATTGCCCGAGCCATGATCAAGAACGCGCCGATCCTGGTCCTCGACGAAGCAACGTCAGCACTGGATTCGGAAAGCGAAGCCTTGATTCAGGACGCTCTTTGGAAATTGATGCAGGACAGGACGGCAATTGTCATAGCCCACCGTTTGAGCACAATACAGAAGCTGGACCGCATCATTGTGCTTGACCAGGGGACAATTGTCGAACAAGGATCCCACAAAGAGCTGCTGGGAGCAAACAGAACATACGCCGCATTATGGAACCACCAAACCGGCGGCTTCATCGAGGAATAAAATATGAATAAGAAACTCTCGCTACCAGGGTCATCAGCCAAGCATAGGATATGGCTGATGATCCGCATGCTTCGGATTACATGGCAAATACGGCCAGGTGCACTACTAGGCTTTTCCATTGCCGCAGTACTAGAGACTGCCGCTTTCATCGTATCCATATATGCTACTGCGAAGGTCGGGGGTTTGTTAGCCACATATAGTCAGGGTGATGCTACATCTTTCATTTGGTTTTGGTTGTGGATTGATATAGCAGCAGCTGCGGTTATTGGATTAGCTTTTTGGCTCATGAGCCTTTTCAAAGACCTGCTATATTTTCGGGTCGTACAATGGGCTACCCATGAATTCCAATCGGCACTCTGCCAGCTCGACCTGACGGATTTTTACGACGAGCAGATCCGCAACCAAATAAATAAGGCTCAAAGCGGCTACACGTGGCAAATATCTAACTTTGCACAAACTACGCTTGATCTACTCTATGCCTTACTGAGGTTTGTAGCCACAGCCGTTGTCGTTTCTCAGATCACCTGGTGGCTGATTCCGCTCATCGCCGTATTCCTGGTGCCCAGTCTGATCGCAGAAGCCAAACTCGCCAAAGTTAAGTGGTTCGTGTGGGATACCGACGGCGACACTAGGCATATCTTCTGGGGTTTGGATTGGATACTACGGCAGGCTAAAAACCAGATGGAACTACGGAGTACCCAGGCTCGGAGATATGTGCTGGAAAAAATAGATAATCTGAACCAGCGTTTCTATTTGAAGCAGGAACAGAAATACAAAAGCTTCAGCCGCTTCATGATTCCGGCCAAAGTACTGGAAACAGGCGGTACAGCCCTTGGACTGCTTGTTTTAGTTCGACAGTACCTAGGCGGAGCCCTGTCTCTTGATCGGTACTTCTTCCTGTCCGGGGCCTTGTTGAGGATCGGTGGAGCACTCAATAATATCTTTGGAACGCTCAGCCGCATGCAGGAGCAGTTTCTGTTCGTCGACAACTACTTTGCTGTTATCGACCGCAAACCTCGGCTGATTGATCGTCCGGATGCCGTAGAGCTAGCATCACAGCAGCCGCCATCAATCGAATTTGAAAACGTCAGCTTCAGTTATCCTGGGCAGGAAGCGGCCGTTTTCAAAAACCTCAGCTTCACAATCGCTTCCGGTGAACGAGTGGCGATTGTTGGAGAGAACGGTGCCGGCAAGAGCACCCTCATCAAACTGCTACTTCGGTTTTACAGGCCTACTGGCGGACGCATCCTCATTGACGGGCATGACTTGCAGGATATTGCTATCGAATCATGGTACGAACAACTCGCGACACTCTTTCAAGATTTCAACCAATATCCGTTCCCGATATCCGAAAATATCGAAGTTGCGAAACCAACCTATGCCGGTGACCAACAACGTTTGCTAGAAGCCGCAAAGCTCAGTAATGTTGACAGCTTTGTTCAGAATTACAAATTCGGATGGGAGACGGTTCTCGACAACAGTTTCGAAAAAGGCGTTGAACCAAGTGGCGGTCAATGGCAGCGAGTCGCTCTGGCCCGGGCCTTTTACCGCCATGCCAATGTCCTGATACTCGACGAACCGACTGCCGCGATCGATGCAAAGGCAGAATATGACATCTTCAACAATATCTTTAAACATTATCAGGAAAAGACTGCAATTATTGTCAGCCACCGCTTCAGTACCGTTCGAAAAGCCGATCGAATACTGGTCTTTGAGCATGGCAAGGTAGTGGAAGCCGGCAGCCACTCAGAACTGATTATGCGCCGTGGCTTATATGCCGATATGTTCAACAAACAGGCTGAAGGCTACCGCTGAAACAGGCAATGATACAAAGAAAGAAAATTCATGAGTACCCATAAATTACCTTCTATTAGTAGTTTCATCAGTTACATTGGTCGGTTCAAACTGCCATTCATATTTACGGCATTGGGCTTTGCGCTGGCTGACGTGTGTATCGCCATCATTCCCTGGCTGATCGGGCAGTTCACGAGCAGCATCACGGGCCAAAATGGTACCGTCACACTCTGGCTGAGCGCCGTCATTGGTGCTAGTGTTCTGCACCACATCCTTTGGTTTTCGGCAGAATATTTGTTTTACCGGCACCTTACTGAGCCCACCCGGCGCTTCGACGACGTAGTATTCACTGAGGTCATGCAAAAAGACTACGCCTACTTTACTGATCGCTTCACCGGAAAGATTAGTAGCTATGTGACGACGCTCGGCCGGGAATTTAGGGATTTGATGGACTCTTTTATGCATTCATACATTTCCCTGATGGTTACGCTCCCGATCATTGCAGCTACCATGTTCACCGTAAACCTAACCACCGGACTGATATTCATTCTTTCTCTAGCACTCATGCTCGCCGGCGGCAAGCCACTGGCAGCCCGGGCTGCTGCGGCCGAAAAATCAGTAGCCGATACGTCATCTTCTGTAGACGGCCACATTGTCGATGCAATTGGTAACTTTGTGAGTGTCAAAGCATTCGGCAACGAACATGTTGAAGTAGATCTTTTGCAGCGCAAACGAGGTGCAGTTGTAGCAGCGGCGAAAAAAGAATATTTCAGGAGCATTCTATTCTGGGGCTATATGGGCACGATTGTCCGGACTGTTCTTTGGCCGGCAACATTCATCATGAATGCTCTATTGTTTGCAAATGGCGATATCAGTCTTGCTCAGTTAACAGCATTCGTCGCAGCAATTGTTATATTCCAAAATTATATCTGGGAAGTTGTGTGGAGCGTGTCACAACTCAACATCAAGATCGCCCGGATCGAGGAAGCCTACCGCTACTTATTTGGTACACGGAATATCATCAAAGAACCATATGGCGTAGACCACTCGCTGCATACATCGTTTACGTTCGGTCAAACAATGGAACTACGAAATGTTTCATTCGCCTATCCCGACAAACCGAGCACGAGTGTACTCAGCGACATCAATCTGACAATTAAAAAGGGGGAAAAGATAGGTATCGTTGGCCCAAGCGGTGGCGGCAAATCTACGCTGGTGAAGCTGTTGCTTGGCTATTACCATATCTCGGAAGGTAAACTTCTGGTGGACGGCAAGCCGACCGACAACCAAAGGCTCACTGAATTGATTGCGTACGTTCCCCGGGATACGGCGATATTTCACCGTTCAATCCGTGACAACATTGCCTATGCTCGACCCGATGCCACTGACGCAGAAGTCCGTCAAGCCGCCCAGCACGCCCAGGCAGAAGCTTTCATTTTTGAGCTCGATAAAGGCTACGCCACCCTCGTTGGAGAGCGGGGCGTCAAACTATCGGGTGGTCAACGGCAAAGAATTGCGATCGCCCGGGCCTTACTCAAAGATGCACCACTACTCCTGCTCGATGAAGCTACCTCAGCACTCGACAGTGAAAGTGAGCAGCTTGTTCAAGCCGCCCTTGCCGACCTGTTGCGCCGTCGTACTGCCATAGTCATCGCCCACCGTTTAAGTACGATTCAGAAGATGGACCGCATCATCGTCATGGAGCACGGACAGATCGTCGAACAAGGTTCGCATGCAGAGCTGCTTGCTACTAGAGGCCTCTACCACAAACTTTGGCAGCACCAGAGTGGCGGGTTTATTGAAGAGTAGAGTGTACTGGCTGAAACAAAAAAGGCTCCGAGAGGAGCCCTTTTGTCTATCACGGTTAGGCACGGATGGTTCGAACTTATTCGCCCTTGTCCTGGTTTTCAGCCTTTACGTCTGGCTGAGCTTCGGCAGCGGGACCGTCAAGCTCGTCCTTCGTCACAGCTCCCTTTTCTGATTCAACAAGCGCAGCATCAGCTTCAACGGCGTCACCACCGGCAGCGTCATTGGCGGCTGCGACCGCATCAGGGTCAGCAACGGCAACGATGCTTTGAGACGGGTCAGTCAAGATTTCAACGCCAGCGGGCGCTTTGAGGTCAGACACCGTAATGTGGTCGCCGACGGCGACGAGTGACTCAGCGTCATAGGTTATTTCTTCAGGCAACTTAGACGAAACAGCAGACACAAGCACATGCGTAGCATGCGTCAGGACCATCAGGCCGTTACGTTCAGCTGGCGTGCTGTCATTGCCTTCGGCGAATGCTGGATGAACAGGGATTTCGGCTTCGACTTTTTCATTAGCCCCTACAGCGTTGAAGACAATATGAGTGAGCATTTGTTTCTCAGGCTCGACTTCGATATCTTTGATCATCGCCGTGTAGTTTTTGGCTCCGGCCTTGAGCTTGACCGGGTGGTTGCGGCCAGCTTGCTGGATGACTTTGCGCAGTTCAGACTGATCGGCCTGCACCAGAACAGATGCTTTGCCGTGATCATGGATGACTGCTGGGATGATGCCGTCACGGCGCAGTTGCCGGACTTGCTTACCTGTAATAGTGCGTGGTTCGAGCGTCAGCTCAATAGTGTCTTGTGACATTTTTCCGTCTCCTTCTATCTGTCGATTGCAGTTTGTATGAAGTTATGTGCTGTATAGTATAGCAGGTTTTGACTGGACTCTCGACTGTAAACGCGCTAGGCTACAGTCATATGTTTGATATTGCGCATCTCATTGAGACGGGCGGCCTGCTGCTCATCGCCCTGATTGTATTTGCTGAATCCGGCATGATGGTTGGATTCTTTTTGCCTGGGGACACGCTGCTGTTCAGTGCCGGCATCTTTGCAGCCCAAGGCACCTTTGACCTCTTTACAGCCATCGCAGTTATTGCAGCGGCAGCGATTATCGGTGACAACATCGGCTACCAGATTGGTAAAAGCCTCGGTCCGCGGCTTTTCAAAAAAGAAGACGGTTTAGTATTCCGCAAAGATTACATCTTGCAAGCCGAAAAGTTCTACGAAAAGTACGGCAGCAAAACAATGCTCGTCGCCCACTTTATACCGATTATCCGCACCTTTGCCCCCGTCACCGCCGGAGCTGGCAAAATGCCGCGGGCGAAGTTTATGATCTATGATGCAATTGGCGACATTGCCTGGGCCGCCAGCCTCACCATGCTCGGCTACTTCCTCGGCAGCCGCATTCCTGGCATTGAGCATTATGTCGAACCTGTTATCATCGCCGTGATCGTCCTGGCGCTCTTGCCGACACTGTACCACGCATACAAAGACCCAAAGATTCGCGCTGCCGTCCTGTCACGCTTCTCGAAGCGGTCTTAAGCTTCTACTAAGATTGAACTGCCATACTCGAACTGGCAAACAGATGCTGGGATAGCAAAAACCTCCGTTTTCATAGAATATATTTCACAGCATGAAGCATAAAAGTCGTGTTAAATGCTTGCAAACACATAACCAAGATATGTGTATATCGCATTATTGACTTTTGGAAAATTCTGTGTTATTGTGTACTAAAGTTAAGTAAGTCAGGTGTTGCCGTCCATGCGAGCTATTTCTATCATAGTACCCACACTAAACGAGTCCGACAATATCGAGGATTTGGTATCTCGAATTTCTGCCACCTTCCGTCGTTCGGGAGTGGATTATGAAATTGTCTTCGTCGATGACAACTCAACTGACGGAACCCAGCAAACCATCAAAAACCTTCCCAAGAAGTTTCCTGTTCGCCTGCTCATCAAAGATGGCGAGCGCGGCAAGGCACAGTCACTGCTTCAAGGCTTTGCGGCTGCCCACTACGACACAATCTGCATGATTGATGCCGACCTGCAGTATCCACCTGAAGCTATTCTGCCTATGTACCGCTTGATGCAAGAGCACAATGTCGATGTCGTACTGACAGAACGACAATATGCTCACTCATCTTGGTTGCGCCAGCTCAGCTCAAAAGTTTTCAACTTGGCTTTTACCCAATTACTTTTCGGCTTTAATTACGATTCGCAGTCTGGACTAAAGCTGTTCAAAAAA